>CAYRPP010000043.1:0-9806 GCA_964426115.1 uncultured Lentisphaerales bacterium
GTGCCCCCGCTGCCACACGGCGCTGGCCGACGAGGAGAGCGAGCACCAGGAGACCGACGGACACCTCTGGCACATCCGCTACCCGGTCGAGGGCGGCGGCTTCGTCACCGTCGCCACGACGCGCCCCGAGACGATGCTCGGCGACACCGCCGTGGCCGTGAACCCGCAGGACGCGCGCCACGCCGGGCTGCTCGGGCGCACGGTGATTTTGCCGTTGCTGAACCGCCCCCTGCGCGTGGTGGCCGACGACTATGTCGACCCGGCCTTCGGCACGGGCGTCGTCAAGATCACCCCGGCCCACGATCCCAACGACTTCCTCGTGGCCCAGCGCCACCACCTCGAGGCGATCGACGTGATGGAGGGCGACGGCACGATGAGCGCCGCTGCCGGCCCCTACGCCGGGCTCGACCGCTTCGAGTGCCGCAAACGCATCGTCGCGGACCTCGAGGCGCAGGGGCTGATCGACAAGATCGAGGACCACAAGCATGCCGTCGGCCACTGCTACCGCTGCGACACCGTAGTCGAGCCGCGTCTCTCGCGCCAGTGGTTCGTGCGCATGAAGCCGCTGGCGGCGCCGGCCATCGAGGCCGTGCGCTCCGGGCGCGTCCAGTTCGTGCCGGCGCGCTGGGACAAGGTCTACTTCGACTGGATGGAGAACATACGCGACTGGTGCATCTCGCGCCAGATCTGGTGGGGCCACCGCATCCCGGTGTACACCTGTGGCGCCTGCGCCCACGAGTGGGCAGCGCGCCAGACCCCGGAGGCATGTCCGAAGTGCCGCGGCACGGCGATCACGCAGGACGAGGACGTGCTCGACACCTGGTTCTCCTCGTGGCTCTGGCCCTTCAGCACTCTCGGCTGGCCACGGGAGAACGCCGACCTGAAGTTCTACTATCCCACCAGCGACCTGGTGACGGCCCCGGAGATCATATTCTTCTGGGTCGCGCGCATGATCATGGCGGGCATCAAGTTCATGGGCGATGTGCCCTTCACCCTCGTCCACATCCACGGCACCGTGCGCGACGGCCAGGGCCGCAAGATGAGCAAGAGCCTCGGCAACTCGCTCGATCCGCTCAAGGTCATCGAGGCCACGAGCGCCGACGCCCTGCGCTTCAGCATGATGATGATCACCGCGCTGGGGCAGGACGTCAAGATCGACATGAAGGACTTCGAGATCGGCCGCAACTTCGGCACGAAGCTCTGGAACGCCGCGCGCTTTATGCGGCTGCACATGGAGCAGGCGCCGGACATCGACTGGCGCGCCGCCGCCCGCGGGGCGCCGGCGCTCGATCCCGACAGGCTCACGGACGACGACCGCCACCTGCTGGCGCGGCTCGACGCCGTCGTCGCCGCCGTGACGAACAACCTCGGCCGGCTCCGCTTCCAGGACTGCGCCCGCGACCTCTATGACTTCCTCTGGAGCGCCTACTGCGACTGGTACCTGGAATACGCCAAGACCGACCTCGCCGGCGGCGACGCCGCGCGCCGCGTCCAGGTGCTGCTCATCATGACGCATCTCTTCTCCAAGGCGCTGCGGCTGCTCCACCCCTTCATGCCCTTCCTGACCGAGGAACTCTGGCACGCCATGGGCTACGGCACGGCGGACGAGTCGATCATGCGCGCCGAATGGCCTGTTCCTTTCACGGCGGACGAGACGGCCGCCTGGGGGCTGGGTGCCGCGGTCACGGGCTTTGTCGAGGCCAAGCACGAGCTGATCAGCGCCGGACGCGCGCTGCGCGCCGAGTACGGCATCGCCCCGACGCGTCCCGTGCGCTACGTGATCGTCGCCGAGGGGCCGGAGACCGCCGCGCGTCTGCGGGCCGGCCACGCCTCCCTGGCGGCCCTGTTGCGCGCCGAGGCGGTCGAGATCGGCACGGCGGCCGACACTCGCGGCATGCCGGGCAGCATCGTCCGGCTGGGCGCCATCCACATGCCGCTGGCGGGCCTGGTGGACATCCCCGCCGAAGCCGCGCGTGTGCGCGGCGAGACCGAGAAGAACCGCCAGATGCTGGCGACCGTCGAGGCGAAGCTTGGCAACGCGGGGTTTGTCGCGCGCGCGCCGGAGGCCATCGTCGCGCAGCAGCAGGCGCGGCGCGACGAGCTGCGGCAGGAGATCGCCCGGCTCGAGAAGCTCGCCGGCATGCTGGCCGCCATGGAATAGACCGGAAGCCATGGAGAACCGTCCCACGATCTTCGGCTCGCCGGGCGAGCGCGCTCGCTTCAGCGGCCTGCTGCGCGCGGCCCTGCCGCTGGGGGCCGTGCTGGTGCTCTGCGGCTACGCCCTCGGCGCGCTCAATCCGTGGCAGGCCGGGCTGACGCCGGCCGCCAAGGGCGCCGTCGTGCTGCTGATGGCGGGGGGCATCTTCTTCGCCACCGCCGCCACCCAGGGACGCGTCGAGGCCTTCTTCAAGGGGGCGCGCGGCGAGGAGCAGGTGGCGCTGGTGCTGGCGACGCTGCCCGCCGCCTACACGGTGCTGCACGGGGTGGTGCTCGACAAGGGCGGCCTCTGGCGGGGGCGCAACCTGGACCACGTCGTCGTCGGCCCCGCGGGAGTCGTCCTCGTGGAGACCAAGAACTGGCGCGGGCGCGTGGCCCTGGCGGAGGGGCGGTTGACGGTCAACGGCGCCGATCCCACGCGTTCGCCGCTCGACCAGGTGCGCGCCGGGGCGCGCGACCTGTCGGAGTGGCTCGCGCGCCAGACCCCCGGCGCACCGCCCGTCCGCCCGCTGGTATGCTTTGCCGGAGAGGCCTTCGACGCGGGCTTCGCCCGCGTCGACGAGATCACGGTCTGCAGCTCCGCCCGGCTGGTCGAGGCGATCGTCTCGCAGACCGGATCGGCCCTCGACAAGGCCTCCCAGACCTTGGTGGCCCAACGTCTGGCCCGGCTTGTCTAGCACGCGCACCAATCCTATGTCACGCACACGCACAATGAACATCCTCACCATGCTGGCCGCGGCCCTCCTGGCCCTGCCTGGACTTGCCGAAACCGCGGCCGCGGCCGCTGTCGGACGCCGAGAACCGTTGCCGCACTATTCGCAGGTGGCGCGCACCGTGGGCTGGCTGCTGCCGAACGCCCACCTGATGCAGTACCCGCTCGACGACGCCGTCTCCGCGCGGGCATGGACGAACTACCTGTCGATGCTGGACTACGACCGCTCCTATTTCCTGCAGGAGGACATCGACGCCTTCGGCGCGTCGCGGAACACCCTGGACGACGCCATCGGGAAGGGCGACCTGAGCTTCGCCTACGAGGTTTTCGAGCGCTTCCGGCAGCGTCTGGCGGAACGGCACGCGTTTGTCGAGGCCCTGTTGGAGAGGGGCTTCGACTTCACGCGGCCCGAGACCTACCAGTGGAAGCGCAAGGACGCGCCATGGCCGGCCAGCCGCGCGGAGCAGGACGAGCTCTGGCGCCTGCGCATCAAGAACGAGTACCTGGGATATGTGATTTCCCGCGCCTACGGCGAGTCCAACAAGATCGAGCGCGCCGCCGCCGCGGCGACCAACGCGCCCTCCGCCGCCACCGCTGTTGTTACGAACGCCGTCGGCGCCGCCACCGCCGCGGCCATTACGAACGCCGCCACCGCATCCGCCCCGGCGGCTACCAACGGCGTGCCGGCCCTGACTCCCGAGAGCTTCATCCGCAAACGCTACCAGCAGTTCCGCATCGTCATCGACGACAGCGACGCCGAATGGGTGCTCGAGCGGTTCCTGGGCGCGCTGGCGGCGGCCTACGATCCCCACACGGCGTACATGCCGCCCACGGCCGTCGAGGATTTCGCCATCGACATGAACCTCTCGCTCTCGGGCATCGGCGCACTGCTCTCTCCGGAGGACGGCTCGGCCAAGGTCATGGAGATCATTCCCGGGGGGCCCGCCGCGCGCGACACGCGCGACATCCGCCTGGTTCCCGGCGACAAGATAATCGGCGTCGGCCAGGGCCAGTCTCCGGTCGAGGACGTGCTCCACCTGCCGCTGAACAAGATCGTCCGCAAGATCCGCGGCGCCAAGGGATCGCGCGTCGTCCTCCAGGTTATCAGCGCCTCCGATCCCGGCGGCGGCAGCACGCGCCTCGTAGACCTGGTCCGCGACGACGTCAAGCTCGAGGAGCAGGCCGCCACCGGACATGTCGCCCGCGTGGCATGGACCAACGGCGCGACGCGCGCCTTCGGCGTCGTCAGGCTGCCGACCTTTTACGGATCGATGACCAGCAACCCCCGCGATCCCGGCTTCCGGAGCTGCACCCTCGACATCGCCCGCATCATTGCGAGGATGGAGGACGGGATCGAGGGCCTGGTGCTCGACCTGCGCGGCAACGGCGGCGGCTCGCTGCGCGAGGCGGTCGACCTGACGGGGCGCTTCATTCGCCTGGGGCCCGTCGTGCAGCAGCGCGAGGGCCGCAAGATCATGGTGCATACCGACCGCGACCCCGCCGTCACCTTCCGCAAGCCCATGGTCGTGCTGGTCAACCGCGTCAGCGCCTCGGCCTCGGAGATCGTCGCGGCCGCGCTCCAGGACTACGGCCGCGCGGTGATCATCGGCGACTCGCGCACGCACGGCAAGGGCTCCGTCCAGACCATTATCCCGCTTTCGACCAGCGATCAGCGCCTCGGTTCGATGAAGATCACCTGCGCCAACTACTACCGCATCTCGGGCGGCTCCACCCAGCTCCGCGGCGTCGAGCCGGATCTGGTGCTGCCCTCGGTGCTCGAATATATGGACCTGGGCGAGGACAAGCTGCCCAACGCCATGCCCTGGACCCGGATTCCGGCCGCCGACTACAGCCCGGTCTACGACCTGAAACCGCTGATTCCGGTTCTCGCCTCCAACGCCCAGGCGCGGCTGTCCGAGGACGGGCGCTACCAGCGCCATCTGCGCACCGTCGAGCATGTCCGCGTTGTCAGCCAGAAAACCGCCCTCCCGCTGGACTACGCGACCCGCTACCGCCAATACGCGGCCGAACGCGAGATTCAGCGCACCCAGGAGGATGGCGCCGACGGTGAGGAGGAGCAGGAGTCACCGGCACCCTCCCGGCGCCGGCGGAACGGCGTCGATGACGACGATGTCGTCCTCGATGCCGCACTGCGCGTACTGTCCGACCTGGCGGATCTGCAGCATGGCGCGGCCATCGATGCCGCGATGGACCGCAACGCGCTCGACGCGCAGGACTGGCTCCGGAGGATCTTCCAGCCATGACGATCTCCTTCACCAAGATGCACGGCGCGGGCAACGACTTCGTCATGATCGACGACCGCGCACTGACCGTCCCCTGGCAGGACTACCTGCGCATGGCGGCCCTCGCCACCCGGCGCACGGGCGTCGGCTGCGAGGGCATCATCCTCATCCAGCCCTCGGAGCGCGCCGATTTCCGCATGCGTTTCCTCAACCCCGACGGCACGGAGGTCGAACTCTGCGGCAACGGCGCCCGCTGCAGCGCGGCCTTCGCCCACCGTCTCGGCGCCGCCGGCAAGTCGATGACCATGGAGACGCTGGCGGGGCTGGTCGACGCCGAGATCCTCGAATCCGGCGTCAAGCTCTGGATGCCAGAGCCCTCCGGGCGGCGCTACGACCTGGCCGTGGAGGCCGACGGACGGAACTTCGAAGGCCATGCGATCACGGTGGGGGTGCCGCACTTCGTTGTGCCCGTGGCCGACCTGGCGGCGCTGGACGTCGTGCGCTACGGCAGCCTGATACGCCAGCACGCCGTCTTCGCGCCGCACGGGACTAACGTCGACTTCGTCAAGTACTGCCCGGCCAACCGCATCCAGATGCGCACCTACGAGCGCGGGGTCGAGGCCGAGTCCGGCGCCTGCGGCACGGGCGCGGTCGCGGCGGCGGTCATCGCGATCGAGCGCGGCGACTGCACCCTGCCGGTCGCCATCACCACCTCCACGGGCTTCGAGCTGCACGTGGACGGCGACTGGCGCACGCGCAAATGCACCGGCATGACGCTCGTCGGCCCCGTCAAGACGGTCTTCGAGGGCACCATCGATCTCGACGACCTGAGCCTCGACCTGGAGCCGAAATAGCCGCTGGCGCGCGATCTTTCAGGTAGGCCATTTCCTCGATTGAATCGATGGCATCGGTTGAATCGAACCGATCGGAAGCCGCTCCCGCGGCGCAAGTCCCATGAACCGCATCCTGTTCGAGCCCGGCGAGCGTGACGGCCAGTCCGTCGCGCTCCGTGACCGCCGCGCGCGCCACATCCGCGAAGTGCTGCGGGCGAAGCCCGGCGACACCCTGCGTGTCGGCGAGCTCGGCAGCCTGCTGGGAACGGCGCGCGTCGAGTCGCTTGACGGCGACGAGGCGCGCTTGGCGGTCGTGCTGGACCAGGCGGCGCCGGAGCCGTGGATCGATCTGCTGCTGGCGCTGCCGCGGCCGAAGGTGCTCGGGCGGCTCTGGGCGCAGCTCGCCGCGCTGGGCGTCGGGCGGATCATCCTGATCAACGCCGCGCGCGTCGAGCGCTGCTACTTCGATACCCACTGGCTTGATCCCGCCGTCTACACGCCGCTGCTGACCGAGGGTCTCGAGCAGGCCGGCGCGACGCGCCTGCCCGAGGTCCGGATCTGCCGGCGCTTCAAGGCTTATGTGGAGGACGAGCTTGCGCGGGACTACGCCGGCAGTCCCAAGTTCCTCGCCCATCCCGGCCCCGCGGCGGGAACGGCTGTGGCGGCTATGTCAGAAACGGCGCAACCAGTGGTGAACGGAGCGGCGGCGGCGGGAAGCGGTGGCCCGCCGCGTCCGCTGCTGGCCATCGGGCCCGAGGGCGGCTGGACCAGCTACGAGCTGGAGCAGCTCGAAACGCGCGGCTTCATGCGCCTCTCGCTCGGGCCCCGCACCCTGCGCACCGACACTGCCTGCATCGCTCTCCTCGGACGCCTGATGACTTGAGCGTTGAGCGCTCAACGCTGAACGCTGAACTTAAGCAGCCGCGTCGCGGACGACGCGTCCGCCATGCGGATGTCGATGTGCAGAGTGGATGCCGGCAGCAGCCCGCCGGCGCGCTCGGCCCACTCGATGGCGATGATGTCGTCCGACTCCAGATACTCCGAGAAACCGATCTCTTCCAGCGCCTCGGGATTCCTCAGCCGGTACAGATCCATGTGCACGAGGCGGCGCCCGCCGGGCAGGGGATACTCGATCACCAGCGCGAAGGTCGGGCTGGTGACGGGTTGAGCGACGCCCAGCGCGGCCGCCAATCCCTGCACCAGCGCGGTCTTGCCCGCGCCCAACTCGCCATGCAGGGCGATCACCCCGCCCTTGTCGCGGTAGCGTGCGGCCAGTTCGGCGGCCACGGCCCACAGCTCATGCAGGCTGGCGGCGGCAAAGGTATTTTCGGAGACAGAATCCATGTTTCGCCTGACTGGCAGCGAACGTTCGGTGCTCATCCTCCCATCCAGCGCGGCAGGAGGTGGTAGACGGCGAAATAGGCGAAGGCATGCCCGGCCAGCACCGCCGCCAGGTTGCGTGCGCCATGGTTGCGCCTGAAGGCCGCCGGGTTCCAGTAGCGCGTGCGGCCCTCCGGAAATGGCCGGCGGGCAGGCACGAAGCGCGGCACCGCGAGCAGGTAGCGCTGGTAGTCCGCGCCGAAGAGCGGCGCGAGCTTGCGCTCCTCGCGGCGCACGCGGTTGTGCATGAAGAAGAGGTAGACGACGGTCAGCGCCACGGGCACCATCCAGCGCCAGGGCCGGGTCGGGTCGAGCATCAGCACGGCGCCCAGGATCAAAACATAGCGCGCCAGATACATCGGGTTGCGCACGAAGCGGTAGGGGCCGTTGACGGCGAGTTCCTGCGAGGTCATTATGCAGCCGAAGCACCACGCCTGGGCGGTGGCGCCCGCCAGCGATACGGCCATGCCGCCCCAGAACCAGCCCGAGGGCCGGATCAGTGTCAGCGCCGCCAGCAGCGCCAGCAGGCCCAGCGGGGCGCGCGCCCTGACGAAGAAACGGCGCAGGCCGGGATGGTTGAAGAGCGTGTTGATTGCAGTTATGAGCGACATGGCGCAAGACTCCGGTGCGGGCGTGCTAGCCGTGGTTTTCCGGCGCGTCGGACGCTCCCGGCGCCGTGGGGCGGCGGCGTTCGCGGCGGCAGCGCTGCAGGAACGCGACCTCCTCCTGGTACAGGGCGCGGCGGCCGGGCAGACGGTAGCCGCGGAAGGGCCACCAGTGGCGGAAGCGGAGCTGCCAGTAGAGGATCTGGCCGCGCGCGGTGTCCAGCGTCGCGCCGTCGCGCAGCAGCCAGTGCTTGTAGACGCCGGAGAGGTCGATGCACTCCAGATGGCGCCGGATCACGCCCGGCAGGCGCCGCGTCGGGAGCGCGGACTGGAAATCGAGTAAGTGGGGATTGTCCTGCGCGTCGACGAGGATGTTGCGCGCGTTGCGCAAGTCGAGGTGCACGATGCCGAGGGCGTGGATGCCGCGGGCGACCTGCTCCAGCTTCAGGAAGAACGGCTGGCCGCAGCGCGCGCCGTCCAGCAGGTGCAGGATACCTCCGTCGATGTGGCGGTAGCCCCAAGCGCAGCCGTCGATCCGGAATGGATCGCGTGGCACGCCCGCCAGCCCCTGCAGCCGCAGCACCATGCGGTACTCGTGGCGCGCGGCGAGCCGGCCGAGCGTGATCCGGTAGAGCCAGGGACAGGCGGCGAAGTCCTTCACCACCCATTCACCGTCGCGCCCCGTCCGCCAGAGCGTCGCGTTGAAGCGGCGCCCCCGGTGGAGGCACGTCTTCGGCGCTTGCCACAATTGTTCGCGTGTCAGGGGTGGCTGCATGATGTGAATGTAATTTACACTGTAGCGAAATTGACCGGCAGCATCAACTTCCGCAAGGCTTCGTCGCCACGAGACAGCGCGTTCCCAACATGCGCACGTCATGGATTGTCTTGCACTACGGGCCGACTTGTCCTACGAAGCTTCAGCGAAGTAGGAAAGCCCGGGTCTAACCGGAACCGCCGGATGCCGAGCGGCACGTGCGGCGGTGTGGCCCCGTGGCCGGCTGATCAAACCTCAGTCACGAGGAGCCGATTAGCCTCCTTTTGCTTCTTTCATGATCGCCGCCGCAATGAACTGCTTGGCCTCTTCATTCAACATGGTTCCGAAAATGAGGTCTGTTGATTGGTTGCGGATCAATATACCTTTCTGCGAGACCTCGTTGACACGTACATTTGTCATGCGCATCGCCACCAGTGTGTCCCGGCTGTAAGCAAACTTCCTCGTCCAGCCCAATCTACCCACACCAACAAATACAGTCCCAGCTCTATTCTTAAGGGTAATTTGCCATTTCCCGGCGAGAAGAAAGGTGATGACGCTCAAGAGGACAACCGATCCGAGAAGAAATGGCAGTCCGAAAAGAGATTGACTCACATCAAACTCACCCTTTCTGAACTGACTGCCGTAGATGCCCCACATCGAGAGTCCAGACCAGAATGCGGTGAATGGAATCAAGAACAGCAACACCGGAGAAAGCTTTCTATAGGTAATCACGGTTGCGCCGGAGAAGTCCCTTTCAATTTTGACGCAACGAGGAGGTTTCGCAAGGGCCTGGAGTGAAATCTCGGAGGAGCCACTAACAACCGAAAACGAACTGGTGTTTCCGCATGAGCGGCAAAGCGCCAGATCAGTGGCAACATTGACGTCATCTGTAGAGATGGCTGACTGACACAAGGGACATCTGTAATCGCGCTTCAATCCGAATTCCTTTCTCTTATTGAGCGTACATCATGGTAAAAACGCCATCAGCACATTTTGAGTTTACGTGGTCATTACATACCCGTCAAGCACTTTATCAGGATCGGCGGTTGCGTTACACGGTCT
>CAYRPP010000044.1:0-9705 GCA_964426115.1 uncultured Lentisphaerales bacterium
TCAGATGCGCTCGGGTGTGGCGATGCCCAGCAGTCCGAGACCCTCGCGCAGCACCTGAGCCACCAGTGCGCAGAGCCGCGCGCGGCTGTCGCGCACGTCGGCGGCGGCCTTGAGGATCGGAAAGCGCTGGTAGAAGCTGCTGTAGAGCTGCGCCAGCGCGAATAGGTAGTCGGCCAGCAGGCTCGGCTTGCAGGATTCGGCGGCGCGGACGATGGCTCCCGGGTACTGCAGGATCTGCAGCGCGAGCTGACGCTCGACGGGCTCGTCCAGCAGCAGTGGCGCGGCGGCCGGGTCGCAACCGGGACAGGCGGCGGCATACTTGTCGAGCAGGCTGCGGATGCGCGCGTAGGCGTACTGCAGATAGGGACCGGAGTTGCCGTCGAGCGCCAGGGCGCGGTCCCACTCGAAGACGATCATGTTCTGCGGATCGTGGCTCAGGTCGGCGTACTTCACCGCGCCGATGCCGATGTCGCGCGCCAGCGCCTGCTGCCGTTCCGGCGGCATCTCCGGCGACGATGCCTTGATGATGGCCAGGGCGCGGCGCTCGGCCTCGTCGAGCAGCGTCTCGAGGCGGATGACGTTGCCCTGGCGCGTCGAGAAGGTGCCTTCGGGAAGCCGCATCAGCCCGAACCATACGTGCTCGAGGCGTGTCGTGCAGCCCAGCTTGCGGCAGACGGCGAAGAACTGCCGGAAGTGGAGCTGCTGCCGCTCGTCCGTGACGTAGACGATGCGCTCGGGCTTGAACTCGGCCTCGCGGCTGCGCACGGTGGCGATGTCGGTGGTCGCGTAGTTGAAGCCGCCGTCGCTCTTGCGGACGATGCACACGGGCATCCCCTCGTCATCGAGCGGCACGACCAGCGCCCCCTCGCTCTCGCGGGCCAGCCCCCGCGACTCGAGCAGGGCGACGGTCGCCGCCAACTGGTCGTTGTAGTAGCTCTCGCCGCGGCAGAGGTCGAAGGCCACGCCGAGCCGCTCGTAGATGCGGTTGAACTCGCGCAGGCTCAAGTCGATGAACTGGCGCCACAGGGCGCGGTTCTCCGGATCGCCCTGCTGCAGCTTGACCAGCTCCGCGCGGCAGGCGTCGAGCCAGGCGGGATCCTCCGTGGTGCGCGCGTAGCTCGTCTTGTAGACGCGCTCCAGCTCCTCGATCGGCGCCTCGCGCAGCCGCGCGGGGTCGGCAAAGGCGCGGAAGCCGCGGATCAGGATGCCGAACTGCGTGCCCCAGTCGCCGAGATGGTTGTCGGCCACGACCTTGTATCCCAGCGCCTGGTAGAGGCGGTGGAGGGCGTTGCCGATGATCGTCGAGCGGATGTGGCCGATGTGCATCGGTTTGGCGACGTTGGGGCTCGAGTAGTCGATGATGACCACGCGGCCGCGGCCGGCGTCGGGGATGCCCAGGCGCGGGGCGGCGGCGAGGGCCGCGAGCTGGCCGGCCAGCCAGCCGGGCGCGACCGCCAGGTTGATGAAGCCGGGTCCGGCGACGGTGGCGGCGGCCGGGGCGCCGGCGGTGTCGAGCGCTGCGACGATGTGCTCGGCGATGGCGCGCGGCGGCAGGCGGAGCGTCCGCGCCAGGCCCATGGCTTCGTTGCACTGGAAGTCGCCGAAGGCGGGATCGGTGGCCGGCCGCACTTGCAGGCGCGTCGCGCCTGCTGCCGTGCCGAAGGCCTTTTCGAAGGCCGCCTGAAGCCAGCTCGCGAGCTGTTCGCCGGCATCCTCGCGGGAATCTGTGGGGTGGCTTGTCATGCGTGGAAATTAGCTTTTACACCCGTGAAAGGCAAGTGTTATGCTTCCATAACCATGCGCTACGCCATCGTCTCCGACCTGCATGCCAACCTTCCCGCCTGGAAGGCCGTGCTGGCCGACCTCGCCAGCCTGGGCGCCGATCGCATCATCTGCCTGGGGGACGTTGTCGGGTACGGACCGCAACCCGGCGAGGTGCTGGCCTCGGTCTACCGCCACGTGGACGCGCTGGTCATGGGCAACCACGATGCCGTGGTCTGCGGCAAGCTGACGCCCGAGCGCTTCAACCACTATGCGCGCGCGATGATCGAATGGAGCGCGGGACGCGTCTCGCGCAAGGGCCGGGCGTTCCTCTCCACGGCCTCCCTGACGCTGCGGGGTGCGGGCTTCTCCTGTGTGCATGGCGAGCTCGGCCGGCCCGGCGCGTTCAACTACCTGGTGGATCCGGCGGACACGGTGCCCACGTGGGAGGCGACGGACGATCCGCTCGTGTTTGTCGGACATTCGCACGTCCCCGGGCTCTTCGTGCGCGGCGCCAGCGGCGTGCCGCATCCCTTGCCGGCCGAGGATTTCGTCCTGGAGGAGGGCAAGCGCTACATCGTCAACGTCGGCTCGGTCGGCTATCCGCGCGACGACGATCCCCGCGCCGGCTACTGCCTCTACGATGTCGAGGAGCAGGCCGTGCGCTTCCGGCGCGTGCCCTTCGACTACGAGGATCTGCGTCTGGCGGTGCAGGCAGCCGGGCTGGAAGATCGGTCGGTGCCGCTCCTCGACCGCGACCCCCTGAAGCTGCGGCGGCCCGTCCGCGAGCAGCTCGAGTTCGATCCCTCCGAGAATGCGGCGCAGATGGCGCGCGGCGTGACGGAGTCGCGCGACCTGCAGCGCCTGCGCCGGAGCAACCGGCGCTGGCGCAAGGCGGCGGCGGCCGGCCTGCTGCTGGCGGCGCTCATGGCGGGCGTGGCCGGCGCCGTCGCCCTGCGCGGGAGCGCGGCGGCGGAGGTGGCCTTCCCGGAAGCGCCGCTGCCGGCGCGCGAGGCGGTCGTGCCGTCGGATATCGCGGGCAACCTGCTGCCGCCGCTGCCAGAAGACCTTTCGGGCACGGTGCTGGAGGGTTGGCGCTACCACATCGCGCGCCCGAAGGAGCAGAAGCTGGTCGTGGAACGCGGCGGCGCGGGCCCCTCGCCGCGCCTGCGGCTGGTCCACGCGCGCCGCGCCGCGTTCCGCCTCGAGGCGCCGGCATGGGTGATGAACGGCGTCGCGGATGGAAGGCTGCGCGCCCGTCTCAGCGCCCTGCGGGGCGAGGACTTCGTCGGCACGGTGAAGGTGGTCGTGGTGTCCGACGAGCGCGACGGCGCCGGCCAGGAACGCGAGCGGATCGTGCTCAACTTCGACCTGTCGCTCGACCGCAAGCAGGTATGGGAGGAGACGCGGCGCATCATGGACAAGCGCAAGCCGGCCCTCGGGACCGCCACCGGACGCGTGCGTTTCCGCGTCGAGGCCGAGTTCATCGGGACGCTGTGCCTCGGCGACCTCTCGCTGGTCTTTGCCGAGGAGTGACGCTTCCGTCTCTTCCCCCGTAGTTACCTATAGTCCGCGGTCGGCAAATTCGATTGACGCGCCGCCCCATACCTACTATTTTCAGAGCGCTTCAACTCCGTGGCCTCGCGCAGCGGAGCAAGCCCGTGAGTTTCGTCGCCTCAAGACCAGAGAGAGAGACCAGCATGCCCGCAAGACAAGACCAGAGAAAGCAGGAACCGAACAAGGGTTGTGTCATCGAGATGGACACAGTCGTGCTGGGCGGCATCCCGCGCCTCTTCGGCATCATCCGCGACGAGCTGTCGCGCCAGGATGTCGCCATTGACGAAGGGCGTTTCGCGCGCTTCCTGCTAGGCACCTACCTCGAGAACGGCCTCAACCGCGCCATGCAGGGCTCGGGGCGGCGCGCCACGCCCGAGATGATGCAGACCATCCGCTCGGCCTATCTCGCGCAGTTGGCCGCCACTCCCATCCCCGGGAACCACCCGGTCATCGGCCTGGTCAAGGGCTTGTCCGAGATTCCCGTGCGCGTCGGCCTGCTCACGCGGCTGGGCCAGGAGGAGGCTGCGCGGCTCTTCGCGCCGCTGCTGGCCTTCCCGCACGTCACGCTGTTCTGCGAGTCCCAGGCCATGGTGGGCGCATTCCCCTGGGACGCCTGGAGCCGGGCGGCCATCGCGCTGCAGATGAGCGACCGTCTCTGCGCGGCCATCGTGGCCGCCAACGCCTCATGCAAGGCGGCGCTCGCCGCCAGTCTGCCGGTCGTCGTCATCCCCGACGCGATGACCGACTACCAGGACTTCACGGGCGCCTATCACGTGCTCGACAAGCTGGACGCCGACGCCCTGCCGGCGGTGCGGGAGGCGCTGCGCCTCTAACCCGCGGCCGTCCGGCGCGCCGCGCCTGCACGCCGGCGCGCGGAGCCCGTGCCCATGACCCGCGAGACCTCGACTCCGTCGGATAGCCCCGCCCCCCCGGCACCGTCCTCGCCGGGCGCGGCGATCGAACGCCTGCGCGCGATCCTGGCCCGCCTGCGCGGCCCAGGCGGGTGTCCGTGGGACAGGGAGCAAACCCTGGCCTCGCTCAAGCCCTGCCTGACCGAGGAGTGCTACGAGCTGCTGGAGGTGATGGACGGAACGGACTGCGGGGCGCACGCCGAGGAGCTCGGCGATGTCCTGCTGCAGGTGCTTTTCCAGGCGCAGATCCGCGAGGAGCGGGGCGACTTCTCCCTGGCCGAGGTCGCCGGCCGGCTGGCCGACAAGCTCGTACGACGCCATCCGCACGTCTTCGGCGAGACGCGGGTGGAAGGCACCGCGGACGTGCTGCGCAACTGGGAGGCGATCAAGCGGCGCGAGCGGACAGGCGGCGGGGAGGCCGGGGCGCCGCGGTCGGCCCTGGCCGGCGTGCCCGCCGCGCTGCCCGCCCTGCTGCGCGCGCAGCGCGTGCAGGCCAAGGCCGCGCGCGTCGGCTTCGACTGGCCCGACAGCGGGGGGCCGCGACGGAAGATCGCGGAGGAGCTCGCCGAGCTGGAGGTTGCCGTCGCGGCGCGCGATCCGCGGGCGGTGGCCGCCGAGATGGGCGATCTGCTCTTCTCGGTCGTCAACCTCTGCCGCTTCCTGGATGTCGACGCCGAGACGGCGCTCCGCGAATGCACGGCGCGCTTCGCTTCCCGCTTCCAGGCCGTCGAGCAGCGTGTCCAGGCCGAGGGACGCGACCTGCGCGCCTGCACCCCGGAGGAGCTTGACCGCCACTGGGAGGCGGTCAAGCGCCAGTAGCCGCGCGCGGTTCCGGATCTCATGGCAATCCGGCCATCTCCTTGCGGATCATCTCGATTGCGGCCGGATCCTTTTCCTTCGCCAGCGCCTTGTCGAAGTAGTCTTTGGCCTCGGCGTAGGCCTTGGTCGCGTGCTCCGTGTCGGGCGGCTGCATCGCCTTCAGGATGTCGCCGATGCGCCGGGCGTTGCGCCCGAGGATCACCTCGCGGCTGTGGACCACGCCCGTGGCCGGGTCGCTGGTGTCGTCCTCCTTGGCGGTCGTCACCGTCGCCATGAAGTCGCGGAAGTGCCGCACCGCGTCGCGCGGCCGGTTCTCCTTGAGGGCCTGGTGCGCCTTGACTTTGCTGATGGCCATGGCGTGCCAGGCGGCATCGCGTCCGGCGATGCCCGCCTCGAGGATCTCCAGGGCCGCGGCATAGTCCTCCATCACGAAGCTGGCGTCCAGCACCATGGTGCGGATGTAGTTGCGCGTCTCGTCGTCCTCGGCCAGCGGCGCGATGCGTCCGCCGAGCTGCTTCATCGCCTCGACGGCCGCTGGCTCGTCGATGACGTCATAGAAGTAGCGCATGTAGAGGCTGCAGAGTTGGCGGACGGGGAACCCGGCCTGCTGCAGGCGGCCGAGGCGCACCGGCAGCGCGGCCTTATCCGACGCCATGCCATTTTCGACCCACTGGCGCCCGGCCACCACGAAACTCTGGCTCTTGCCGCCCGGCGCCCCGATGATCTGCTCGCAGATGGCGTCGGAGAGCCCCGCCTTGCCGCTGCCGCCGGCGAGCGGCAGCACCTGGCGCAGCAGGCGCTGCAACTCGGCATCCGGCAGCTTGGCGGCGATCGCCGGAAGGGCGGTCCTTAGCGCGTCCCAGTCGCCCTGCACGGCCATCAGGCGGATCCGTGTCGCGAGCAGCAGGTTCTGCGTGCCGGGGTCGCTGGTCACGACCTTGCCCATCTGCAGCAGGATCTTCTCCACGGCCTGCGGGCGCTTCTGATCGAAGAGGGCGTCGATCGCCCGCGACAGCATGCCCATCGCATTGCCGGCCGGCGCGTCGCGGACGAGCTGAGTGACGATCTCCAGCACCCGGGAGTCGTTCTGCAGCGCCACGTGGGCCAGCAGATTCCACTCGCGCTTGCTGCGGCGCACCTCGTCGGGCAGATCCGGGATGGCCAGCACCTCCTCGGTCCACGCGGCAACCTCCGCGAGGTTGCCCTGCTCCATCAGGTGGCCGTAGACCAGCCCCAGACCGCCGACAGCCAGCGAGGCCTCGCCGCGGAAGGCGTCGAGCATGCGCGAGCGCGCCTCGGCGGCCTGGCCCGTAAAGAGCAGGGAGCGGATCAGCCCGTTGAACAGCGGCTGGCGGCTTCCGGCCAGGTCGGGATCGTCCAGCGCCGCCTGCAGCATGGCGAGCGCCTCGTTCGTTGCGCCCTCCATGAGGCGCTCGTCGGCCTGCCTCAGTACCCGCGCGACCGGGTCCTCCTGGGGCTCGGCTGCGGCGGCAGTGGTCCCGCCGGCGCCGTCCGGCGCGACCGGCGGGGCCGTCCGCTTGCCGCAGCCCGCGAGCAGCAGCAGGGCCAGCGCTCCGGGCCAGAAGGGCTTGGCGATGTGCAGGGCTTGTTGGATAGTCATGGCCACTCCTCGCCATTCCGTATCCCTGGAATCCGGGGATCGCGGGATGTGAACGTAATAATGATTTGCCATTTTATAGCATGCCGCCGCACCCCGCAAGGGGTGTTTTTGAAAAATACGGGCGCTAGCCCCACGCTAGCCCCACGGCGCGAACCCGTGCGGCGCGCGGGTCAGCACCTCGCACCCGGTGCGTGTGATCAGCACTACGTCCTCGATGCGGATGCCGGCCTTGCCCGCAAGGTAGATGCCCGGCTCAACCGTGACCACCATCCCCGGGCGGATCACCTCCTGGCTGCGCTGCGAGAAGGAGGGCGCCTCATGCACCTCGAGGCCCAGGCCATGTCCCAAACCGTGGCCGAAGGCCGCCCCGTAGCCCGCGCGCTCAATGTGGCGTCGCGCGACGGCATCCGCCTCCTGCCCCGTCATCCCGGGGCGGATCGCCGCGACGGCGCGCCGGTTGGCCTCATGCACCACCCGGTGCAGCTCCCGGTAGCGCGCGCCCGGACGTCCCAGGGCGATGCAGCGCGTCATGTCGGCGCAATAGTGGTCCAGCTTCACGCCGAAATCGAGCAGCAGCGGATCGTCCGGCCCGAGCACGTCGCTGCCCGGCGCATGGTGGCACTCCGCGGCGTTGGCGCCGGCGCAGGCGATCGTGTCGAAGGCCTCCCCCTGTCCGAACCTGTCGGCCTCGCGGCGCACCAGGCCGCGGATCTCCCACTCGCTCAGCCCCGCGCGGAGCTGCGGCAGCAGCGCCGCGAAGAGCTCGTCGTTGGCGGCGATGGCGCGTCGCAGCGCCCGCTGCTCGCGGGGCGACTTGACCGACCGCAGCGCCAGGATCAGCGGGTCGATGTCCTCCCACTCCGTCACGCCCGGCAACTGCTCCTGATGCCGCCGCAGCGTCGCCGCCGCCTCGCGGCCCTCGTAGCCGCACCGCCGCCAGCGCCGCGCCAGCCGCAGCCAGGGCGCGCGGGCCGACGCGCCGGACTTTTGCAGGATGCAGGGCATGAAGGGCAGCGCCGCGCGCGCCATGAAGAGGTAGCGGAAGTCGGTCGCGAAGATCGGGCCCTCGCGCACATCGACCCACAGCGCGCCGGCGCTGCTCGCCACGCCCGTGAAATAGAAGCGGGCCACCGGGTGCGTGATTACGGCCCCGTCGAGACCCCGGCGCCGGAGGCCGGACAGCAGACGGCGCAGGCGCGCGGCATGCTCGGCCGGCGGCATGCCGCGCGGCGGCCCCGTCAGCGGGCCGCGCGCGACGCAGGTGCAGGAAGCGTTCATTGGCCCACAATAGCCGATCGGCGTCTCACAAAACAAGCGATTTGCCGGTTTGTCCCCAAAAGTGAACGTGGTGCGCTATGACGGCGAAGCCGTGGCCGGCTTCGGCGACAGGTTGTTCGCCGTGCCGCTCACGCAATTGTGGGAGGAGTGATTGCTTCGCTACTCCTGCGTCAACCGCACGACCAGCGTGCGCATCTCGGGGTGGGTCAGGCGGCGGTTGATCTCCAGCAGCGCGGGATACTGCTCGGGCGGGATGACCGCGCTTTCTCGCACGATGTCGCGGCGCAGCTCGACCTCCAGGCGGCCGTCCGCGAGCCGGCGCTGGCGCGTCGCGCAGGTCAGGCGGCCCAGCCCGGCGGGCAGGCTCCAGTCGCGGTCCGGCGGGGCGATGACGACCTCCCGCGCGGCGGCGGGCAGGATGACGCGCGCCGTCCACGCTGAGGTCTCGTGGTTGCCCTGGATCCAGAGGGGGTGTTCGCGCCGATCGTCGCGCAGGGGCACGAGCGGCTCGCCGGCGCCGGGCAGCAGCAGCGTCAGGGTGTCACCCTCGCGCACGGCATAGCGCTCGGCCCGCACGCGGTAGCGCTGCACGCCGGGGTAGCCGTCGAGGTCGGTCTCCAGGCCGCCGATGGGCTCGGCCGACTGCGAGATGGCGCCGACGAGTTCTTGGAAGTGGCGGTTGCGCTGCTCGGGAGGCATCTCGCGGAACTGTTTACGGAAGGCGCCGCAGGCGGGCCCCGAGAAGCGGTTGACCACGGCGATGTCGGCACGGCCGTTCGTCGCGATGTCGAGCTGCCACTCGCTCTCGGCCAGCGGGCGGTAACGGTCGGCGACCTCGATCGTGACGGAGGCGCCGTCCCCGGCCAGCGCGGCATGGCGGAAGTGCGGCGTGGTGCCGGGCTCGGCGTACTGGTCGCTGTCGTTCAGGTAGAGGGGCAGATTGCCGCCGGGCCAGGCGGCGCGCGCGGCCCGGCCCAGACCGAGGAGCCGCGCCAGCCGGCCGGCGCGCGGAAGCACAGCGACGAGGCATGTGTCGAAGTGCTGCACGCGGGGATAGGCGTAGTCGCGGACGGCGAGCGGCGAATGTGCCTGGCTGCCGTCGGCCAGCAGGGGTTCGGCATCGAAACCGATGGCGCGCAGCATGGCGGTCATCACCAGGGCGCGGTCGGCGGCGTGCCCGTAGCCGTCCGCCAGCGTCTGGTCGACGGGCGTCAGCACGAGCGGCAGCTCGGTGAAAACGGGGCCCGCGGGCCGGATGCCTCGCATGACGGCGTCGCGGACGAGGCGCAGGCGCGCCAGCGGGTCGCGGACGCCCGCGACCAGCGCGCGCGCGCGCGCCGCCGCCTGGCAGTTGTCCGCCAGGGCCGCGTCGAAGGCGCGGCGCACCTGTTCCGCGTAGGCCGGCCAGTCGCCGGTCGAGGCGCGCAGGACGGGCAGGAAGGCGAAGGCGGGCGGGATGCCCTCCTCGCGCGCGATGGCCGGCTGGTCGCGGACTTCCCAGCGGTGTACGACGCGCGCGCCCTCATCGCGGCGGACATAATGGACATCGCCGCCCGGCTCCTCCCACCGCAGCGGGAGCGACGCCGGCACGACCAGCTCGACAGCCATGCGGTCGACCGGCTCGAAGCCGCGGAAGGGCGCCTGCAGGCTGAAGAAGGGCGCCCCGCTCTGGGTCTGGCGGACGGTCACCACGGTGACGCTGCCCGTCTCGACACCCGGCAGGCTCACCACGCGCGTGCGGGCGGCCGGGTAGCGCGG
>CAYRPP010000045.1:0-9594 GCA_964426115.1 uncultured Lentisphaerales bacterium
GCAGGTTATTGATGTTGTTGACCGCGAGGCAGGCGGCGTGCGGGGAGCGGTCGCTCGTCGAATACAGGTCGTTGTCGAGGAACCGGCTGTTGGCGATGAGCATCACATACTGCGCCGTGTAGATGCCGTTGGTGCGCGGCGTGAAGACGGGCATCGCGGGCGACCAGTCGTAGACATGCCAGGCCAGGCTCGCCGTGTAGGCGGGGATGGACGGGAAGAACGAGCCGTAGGCGTTCGTGAGCGTGATGGTTGCGAGCCCGTTTGCCGTGAAGGTGCCGGCCGCGCCGAGTTCGAACGTCGTGGCCACGTCCGGCGAGTCGAATTTCGCTACGAGCACGAGGTTGCTCGTCAGCGAGGCAATCGACAGCGTCGCGGACGCGGCGAAGAGGTCGTCGTTCGTGCCGTACCAGCCTAGGAAGGTACAATCGGTCGCTGGCAGCGCGGTCACGGGCGAGATGGGGTCGCCGCTGGCGACCGCCTGTGCATTGCCGGGGGCGGAAAGGGTGCCGGCAAGCAGCGGAACGCGGCTGGCGATGGAGCGGAAGGGTGTGCAGTTGTTTGGCAGCCTTCCGAACCACGACGGTCAGGCGGAAGGGCAGTTGCGCCACAATAGAATATCGGAAGCATTCTAGTCGATGATCCGCGCGTCACCGCCTTCCGGGAGAAGATGCGGACCGAGGAGGCGAGACGTATCTACCGCACTCGCAGCGCCCTGGCGGAATTCCCCAACGCCTGGATCAAGTCCAAGATCGGCTTGCGGCAGTTCCATGTGCGGGGTCTTCTGAAAGCGACTGCCGAGGCGTTCTGGGCCGCGCTGACCTTCAATGTCCAGCAGTGGATCCGGCTGCGCTGGCGGCCCGCCCTGCAGGCGTCCCCGTCCGCCTGAAAGCCCGGAAACACGCCCATTTGGGTATGTAAGCAAGCCGGCCACCCCCACCATCGCTTTCCAGAGCGTCCAGCATCACCGCCCGGGGTCGGCTCACAAACGCTGCCGTGAAAACGAACAGTCGGTCTTACACCCCATGCACTCCGCGCCCGCCGCCCGCCCGCAGTAATTTTTTCACAGCTTCTAGCCGAATACACCGAAGCCTGCGGGGGGGCGCAGCCCCGTTTCGGTGACTTGCGCCTTGTGTCGTTTCCGAGCATGCACACGCGCGAGTTATCAGCGCGCGCGCCGGAAGCCGGACTGCAGGCGGCCGGGCTCGCGCATCAGCAGCGTGGGGCGTGGATAGGGCGTGGCCGGTAGGGGGGAGTCGCCGGCCTGGTCGCCCTTGAGCGGCACCTGCACGACCAGTTGCGGTACCTGCCCGTTGGGAATCGCCACCGCCGCCGTGGGTCGCGCGGCCGCCCGCCCGACGCAACGCCAGCTGGCGGGGCGGCGCGGCGTCAGCGGGAGGGACAATGAAAGCACCGCCCCCGTTGCCAGCAGGCCGGCGGCGATAAAGGCGACCGCGGCGGGCAGCCGCGGGCGCGACAGCAGCAGGCTGCCGCCGACACCCATCCAGATCCAGAAGAAGGCCCGGCCAAAGCGCATATCGGGTGCCGCGCGGAACCAGAAAAGCAGATTGGCGCCCGCCAGCAACAGCAGTGCCAGATCGCCGCGCAGCGTACGGCCGTCGGCACGGCTGCGCACCAGGCACAGCAGATGCAGCAGCCAGAAGAGCAGGCCCAGCTGGAAAACGTGCCGTTCGATTCCCTTCCAGTTCCGGTCGCGCCAGCCTGGCAGCCACACGGAGAGCCCACCGCGCAGTGCCCGCTGGTAGTCTGCTGCGCCTGGAATCCGGGCCCATGCCTTGATCACGTCGTACTGTCCCTTGACCGACTGCATCAGTTCGGCGTGCGTGGCGTCTGCCGGCGCGCGCGGCATGGCCCAGTCCACGCCGACGCGCCCCAGCGGTGCAGGAAAGGCGAGCCATCCCGTCAGGACGAGATTGCGTGCCGCATGCCCGGCCAGCAGCAGCAGGGGAGTCAAACCCGCGGCCGCGGCCAGCGTGGCGACGCGCCGCGTCGGAAGCCGCAGGCGCAGACGGATCATGAATACGGTGGCAAACAGCGCGGCGAACAGCAGGGACACGGCGCCGCTGGGCTTGATGCTGAAGCCGAGCGCGCCCAGGAGAGCAAGCATCATGAGCCCCGGCATGTCGGCGTCGGGGTGTTCTTCGCCGGACGCCGTGGCGCCGCGACGGTTCGCGTCGAGGAGACGCAGCGCCTCCAGCACCAGCGCCATCTGCGCCACGAGGGCCGTCTCGTCGTGGTAGAGGGTGGGGTGGATCGCGGTCTGCATTTGCGCCAGGCAGGGCAAGGTCAGCAGGCAGTAGAGACGCGGACGGCGGCCGACACCCGGCGGGGGAAGCGCGATCATCCAGAGCCATTGCAGCGTGGCCACCGAGATGAAGAGCCCGTGGAGCAGCCAGGCGGTGGCGCGGTCCCACCAGAGATTGTCAAAGAGCGCAGCCAGCACGAGGAAGCCCGAGGTGTGGGCCAGGCGGGAGTGCAGGTTGCCGAGTCCGGGCACGGCAGCATACGTGTTCATCCAGCGCACGATGTTGAAATGGTAGAGATCGGTGTCGTAGGCCCGGCTCCAGCGCGGCGTCGCCACGCCCGTGGCCCCCAGATAGATCAGGAAGAGCCCCGCCGCGGCCGCCAGCGCCCATGCCGCCAGCCGTCGCGCTTCCGGCCGCCGCCTTGGCTCCGGCGCCCGACGCGGACGACGTGTCAGCAGCACCAGGCAGCCTCCGGCCGACAGCAGCCAGACCGTAAGCGCGACGGCATCGAGGGGTGCAACCAGGCTCCAGAGCTGCGCTGCTGCGACCGTCGCGCCGCAGCCGAACCAGAAGCGGCGGAAGGGATCAAGGCGTCCCGCGGCACCGCAGCCCGGAAGCCAGGCGAGCAGCGCCAGGGCGCCCGCTCCGACGCCGCAGAGGCCGAGGAAGAGCACCAGCCAGGTTGCCAGGACAGTGATCACGCGGGCTCCTGCAAGTTCATGTAACGTTCAATGGTGGAAGCATCCGTCGAAATTGGGTTTCAGCGGCGCCCACCGCGGACGGTAGCCGATCTTGACCGCGGGGTTGCCCCCCGGACGCACGGCGATGAACCGTAGATTGCCGTCGACATCGAAGGGCTCGATCGTCGCGCCGGGAGTACGGCACACCAGTCCGTCGCGCCAGTTGTAGCGGATGACGACGCGCGCCGCGTCGGCGGGTTCGGGGTGTACGACCAGCTCGTTCTCGCGGGCCGCGACGCGGCCGGAACCTTCAAGAAACCGCGTCGGCGGCGGCAGGCCGAGAACCCGGTAGACCTCGATCCGGCTGCTCTGCATGCGCATCTGGCGCACCCGTTCGAACCATTCGGGATGCGCGGCGAGGAAGCCCTTGTGGCGCTCGTCGGCCGCCGCCCAGTGGCTGATGCCATAGGCGCGGGTGAAGCCGAGCCAGGTCTCCAGCGAGGCGCGATAGGCCTTGGGCGGGTAGTTGTGCTCGATCAGTCCACGGGGGTAGCTGTAGTAGTCGTCGGCCATCATCTCGCGTCCGGCGAGGACCGGCAGGTAGGACGGTTTGCCCCACTCGTACTTCCAGTCGGTGCTGCCGGCGAAGGCCAGGCGGCCCTCGGGCGGCACTTCGCGGCGGATCCAGCCGGCAAAGTCCATGACCGTCTCCGGGGCCGGCCATAACTTGAAGCCACCCTGGCAGGCGTAGTGCATGCGCGCCACGCGCAGTCCCATAAGCAGCAGCGCCAGCGTTGCGCCCTGCGCCAGCGACCGCATGAGAACCGCGGCCTGCGTGCGGCAGGCGGATCCGCGGCCAAGCAGCCGGCCGCACAGCACGGCGGCGGGGAAGACCGCCACGACAGCCATCGGCAGCGCGAGGCGGTCGAGTTGCGACTGCCGCCACCAGCCGGTGCCGAGGATCACGGCGCCCAGCGCCAGGAGCACCGGCGCCGTCCAGCGGCGCACGGAGCGCGGAGCGGCGAGGATCCCCCCACCCAGTCCGAGGAATGGCAGCAGAGGGTGCCACTCCTGCAGCCGCAGGAGCGTCTGCCGCCATCCCGCACGCGCCATCAGCCACCAGGATTCTGAGACGCCTGTGGTCACGTAGCCCACGATGCACCGGCCAGGGAAGAGTGTGGTCCAGAACCACGGCAGGGCCAGTGCCAGCGCCAGCGTGCCCGCGGCCGCGAGCCGGATGTTGGACCTGAGGCTCCAGCGGCGCCGCATGGCGAGCCACCCGGCGAGCAGGCCGGCGCAGACGAGGACGCCGGGCGTCCAGAGGCAGACCAGCCAGGCGGCCGCGCCGAGCGCCGCGGCGCTGACCCAGCCGCCGCGGCGCAGGACGGCCAGCCGGTATCCGAGCGCCACGACCGGCAGCGCCAGTACCGCCGAGGTCATCGCGCCCACGTTGCCCGACTGCCAGAAGAAGAGAAACTGCGCCCGGCTGAAGGCGCACAGCAGCAGTCCGGCGCAGAGGGCGCCCGTCCACCGCACGCCGGCGCCGCGGACGGCGAGCACGCCGAGCCACGGGAAGCCGACTATCTGCCAGAAGGCGAGCGCCGGACCGTGGAAGACATGCGGATCAAGCGACAGCAGCAGCGGCAGGTTCAGCAGTCCGAAGGCGTGCGCTCCGCTGGTGACGCCGATGAAATGCTCGGTGCCCGCGTTCCACCAGGGGTTGTAGCCGCCCAGCGCGCGCGGGAACAGCTCGCGGAACTCCTTGAGGCGGAACATGAAGGCCGGATGGTCGATGCCCCAGGGCAGCGTTCCGAACACGAAGTCGCGGGCCGCCCAGAGGCACGCGGCCTGCGCCCCTGCCAGCAGCAGTCCCAGCAACAGCGGCAGCCATCGACGCCACCGCTCCCCGCCGGTCCCGAACAGCAGCGCGCCGACGAGCGAGAGCCCGAGCAGATCGAGCTGCCGGGTGGCGAGCCAGGGAGGCAGGCACGCCCAGTACTGGCCAATCTGGTTGTTCCACTCCCGTCCCCCGCCAAGCCAGAGGGCATAGAGAAATGCGAACGCGGCCAGCAGCGATAGACACCGGCTCAGCTTTTCAAGCGCCTGCCATGTTCCACTTTTAACGCTTGACGGCAAAATGGGTGCCTCCCGCAGGATCACATCCAGAACGTCATGCCATGCGCGGCCACCGCGTCCGACGCATCACCTGAGCCGCCGAAAACATTCGCGTACCGTCTCGAAGGCCAGTTTCGGACGGCGGTAGGCGTCCAGCAGGCCGGCGAAGTTGAAGCCCAGCGGCTTGGTGCGGACCGATCCCACATTGACATAAGTGCGGGTGTCGAAGAGCTGCCACAACGCCAGACCGGCGAAGCGCGGATGCCGCAGGATGACCTCGCAGGCCTCGCGGAAGTAGTCCGATTGGAACTCCTCGCTCCACTGCGCGCGACCGTAGTCGTGACACCCCGGCATCGCGCAGGCGCCGATCTCCGTGAATAGCATCGGTTTCTCCGCGAGCGCGCCCTCCGAGGCCCAGGCGGCCAGGCGCTCCACCTCGGGGCGGATCTGATCGAGGCAGCGGGTCGCCCACTGGTCCGCACCGCCGATCCAGCCAGGATACGTGTTGACGGAGATCACATCCGCCAGCGCGAAGCAGCGGTCCCGCGCCCCATGATAGGAGGCATACGAGACGAGCCGCGAGTCGTCAAGCGCGCGGATGGACTGGATGATATTGCGGTACCAGTCGGCGCCTTCGGGCGTGTCGGAGCAACTTTCGTTCAGAAAAGCCCAGAAGAGGATCGACGGGTGGTTGATGTCGCGCTCGACCATGGCGGCTGTCGCGCGGATGGCCGCCTGCGCGGTCCGCGGGTCGCGCGCGTCCGCGGCGGGGTTGCCCCAGCCGAAGCTCTCCTCCCAAACCAGCATGCCGGCCTGGTCGCAGAGATCGAGAAAAGCCGGCGCATGGGGGTAGTGAACGCAGCGTATGAAGTTGGCGCCCAGCGACTTCACCAGCTTGAGGTCGTCAAGCGCCAGGTGGTCGGGCTGGACCGGCCCGAGCTGGGGATGCGACTGGTGCCGGTTCACCCCGCGCAGCACGAGTGGCTCGCCGTTGAGCAGAATGGCGGTCCCGCGCGTCGATACGGTGCGGATGCCGAAACGCTCGACCACCGCGTCCGCGCCACTTAGCGCCACGCGCACGGTATGCAGGGCAGGGGAGTCCGGCGACCAGCGACGCGCGTCGGGCACCACGGTCTCCAGCCGGGCGCGGCTCCCGCGGATTTCCAGCGCCACCTCGTCTTCCTCCGCATCGTCGAAGGCCACGCCGAAACGCGCGGGGCCGTCGGGCACTCCCGCGGTCCGGATGTCGAGGCGCACGCGTCCCGCCTGGATATCCAGAGTCGTGACCGCGACCCGCTCCACCCGCCGGTCGGGCAGGTTCTGCAGTGTTACGCTGCCATAGATGCCGCCGAAACAGTAGAAATCGTCGAACGGATGGGCCAGCGGCGAGGTCTCGGGCGAGAAGCGGTTGTCGACGACGATGTAGAGCGTGTGCGCGCCCGGCTGGGTCTCGAAGTCCGTCTCGATCCCGGTGTAGGGTGTCGTGCATTCCACCAGGCAGCGGCTGTCCCAGAAGATGCGTCCGTAGAGTCCGAGCCCCTCGATGCCGAGGCGCAGGCGCCCCGCGGCGCCGGAGATTCGCTGCCGGTATACCCCGATGCCGCGCGCGTTACGGCGCGCCAGCTCCGTGTCGAACACCCCCGGCACGGCCTGCATCTCGCGGTATTCCAGCGCGGCGGGATCCACCTCGCGGACCGGGATGCCATCGCCGGCCCAGCAGAAGTCCCATACGCCGTCCAGGCTCCGTGTCAGGCGCCGGGGATAGATTGGAAATTGTGCGGACATGGGTCTTTCTCCCGCCGGGTGCGCGGCGGATGTTCGTGGCGCGGCTGCCGGCAGGAGTCGAGCGTATCATCTTCCGCGCTCCAGCTTCAATGCTTCGTTTACTTGACAATACCCGGGAAACTGAATAAAATACGAATGCCATCTCGAAAAAGGGTTAACGCGGGTCGTGGTGGAGGTTCAGGGGGGCGTGCATGTCAGCCTGTCGAGGTTTGTGGTGCCGCGTGGCATGCGGGCGTTGGGCCCTGATAGGGAGGGAAAAATGAAAATCAGAATGCCGTTGGTGTTGACACTTGCCGCGTACGCGGCGGCGAGCCTGTTGCCGTTCCGGGCCGTCTCGGGTCCCGCGCTTCCTGTCACGAAACCACCGGTCACTCCGCTCAACTGGACAGGTCCGGTGCTCGATCCGCAAGCCTTGCAGGGCCAGTGGTTCTTATACCCCGACGATCGTGAAGTGGTCTGTACGAACGAGTTCTACGACAACACGATGGCCGCCGGCGGAGGTTCCGCGGATGCTTTGGCGATCTTCGGCTACGTCAACGCGCTGCAGTTCGACTTCGCCGGCGCCATCACCAACTTCTGTATTCTGGCGACGGTCTCCAACGATACGGGCACCACAGTGGAGTACTGGGCCAATGGTTCCAACAGCCACGGGGAATCCCATATATTCCAGATGCCGCAGTCCCCCGTCATCATGGCAGATACCCGCCTTGTCGCCGAGTTTGCCATCCGGGATGTGAACTGGCTGCCCCGGCAGTTCACCGGGCCCTACCGGCTGGCTGCCCCCTTCATCGAGGCGCTCAACGAGGATCTGGCGGCCTGGTACTGCTGGTATCCTAACATGCCCGATCCGCCGCCCGACTTCCAGGCCGGGAACTACTATGTTCCCGCCTGGGACTTCGGCACTATCCCGCCTGGACAGTCGGCCACCCGCCAGCTCTGCTTCGACATCCCCGGCGGCCTGCCGCCGACCGATTTGCGCGGTGCCGCCATTCTCAACTCCTTCCAGAACCACAAGGACATCCTGCTCAACCGCACCACGTCGCTGAAAGTCAGCACCTGGATCGACGACCCCGCCCTGGATACAGGATACGCCTATCCCGAGGAACCCCTGCGCGGCAGCGACGCCTCGGTCTTCTACAACGTCGGGGAGGAGGAACCCCCGCCCGAGGAATGGAAATGGCTTCAGCCGCCCGATCTGTCGGAACAGGGCATGGACGTGGAGTGCTTGGCGGATCGGCCCATCCTGCTGGCGGACGACTTCCTCTGCACGACCAACACCACCGTCACCAACATCGTGGTCTGGGGCTCCTGGCTCAATGACAAGTTGCCACGTGACCTCGCAGGTGGCCCCGGCAATCCAAGCAACGTGATCTTCACCCTGAGTTTCCATGCCGACATCCCCGCCGGCACCGTCGCCGACTGGAGCATGCCCGGCGAACCGTTGTGGGTCGAGACCTTTTATCCGGGCACCTTTGAAGCCCGCGTCGAAGCCAGCCAGATCGTCGAGGGCTGGTACGATCCGGCCGTCAGCAATTACCAGCCCAACGCGGACTGGACCTGCTGGCGCTACACCTTCCCGGTCGACGTGACGCGGGCCTTTGTCCAGACCGGCACGGTCGACAACCCGATCGTCTACTGGCTCGATGTCCAAGCCGCGCCTGCGCAAATGGATCCGGATTACGTCCATTTCGGCTGGAAGACCTCGACCATGCACTGGAACGACGACGCCTGCTGGGCACCCGCCAAGGATCCATACAGCGGCTTCTGGTGGGAGATGCGCTATCCCCCAGGCCACCAGTGGTATCCGGAATCCATCGACCTCGCCTTCATGCTCTTCGGCGGCCCCGTGCCGGAGGAGGGGGAACTGGATTTCGGCGATGCGCCCGCGCCGTACCCCACACTGCTACCGAACGGCGCCCGCCACCAGATAACGACCAGCAGCCCCTGGCTGGGCGGCGCCGCGGATTTCCCGGACGCCGAATCCGACGGCCAGCCCGATCCGAACGCCCTCGGCGATGACAACGACGGCAACGACGACGAGAACGGCGTCGTCATTCCCGGCACGCTGTACTGGGGGGTCCCCGTAAACCTTTTCATCACCGTCAACACGCCGGCCGGCGTCTCGGCCTGGCTCGATGCCTGGATCGACTGGAACGGAAACGGCATATGGGAAGGCGCGGAGTCCATCTACAGCGGCTCGGTGAGCGCCGGCCCGCTAATCCTCAACGTCGTGCCGCCCGCCGCCTACGTCGGACAGACGTTCGCCCGGTTCCGCATCCACACTGACGACAAGACTCCCCTGCCGCCCACGGGCTACGCCGCCGACGGCGAAGTCGAGGACTACAAAGTCTGGATCGAAGAGGGTGAACCCCAGCCCGAGGAATGGAAGTGGCGGCAACGACCCGATCTGACGGAACTGGGAATGGACGTGGAGTGCATGGCGGATCGTCCCATCCTGCTGGCGGACGATTTCCTCTGCACCACCAACACCACGGTCACCAACATCGTGATCTGGGGCTCGTGGCGCTATGACGAACTGCCGCTCAACCCCACTGGCGCCCCCGATCCCAGCTACGTCCTCTTCACCCTGAGCTTTCATGCCGACATCCCCGCCGGCGGCGCCGCCGACTGGAGCATGCCGGGCGCGCCGCTCACGATCACCAACATTTTCCACAGCGCCACGAACGGCGTGCTGGTGCAGTGGAACTGCGATCCGTCGCTGCTGACGCAGCCTCAGGCCTGCTCGAACC
>CAYRPP010000046.1:0-9504 GCA_964426115.1 uncultured Lentisphaerales bacterium
CGCACATCAAGCAGCACGGCGTCCTTGGGAATCGCGTCGGCATGCACGATGCGTGTGTCGTCGCACAGAACATTGGCGGCCACCATGCCGGCATAGTTGACCGGATCCCTGGCCGATCCGAAGGGTGGGGCGTAGGCCAGATCGAGTTCCGCCAGTTCCTGCACCTTCAGGCCGGCGCGCATGGCCACTGCCAGCGTGTCGATGCGCTTGTCGACACCCTTGCTGCCGACCGCCTGGGCGCCCAGGATGCGTCCGTCGGGGGCGAACAGCAGTTTGAGGTGGAGCTGCGCGCCGCCCGGATAGTAGGAGGCGTTGGAGGCCGGATGGATGAAGATCTTCTCGTGGGGCAGTCCCAAAGTCTTCAGGCGCCGCTCGGTCAGCCCGACGCTGGCCGCTGCCAACCCGCCGAGCTTCAGCACGGCCGTGCCATAGCCGCCGCGGTAGACCGAGGCGCGCCCGGCGATGTTGTCGGCGACGACATGCGCCTGCCGCCCGGCGGGACCCGCCAGGGGTATGGCGGTCTTGCCGCCGGCGACCGGGTCGGCGAACTCGATCACGTCTCCGGCGGCGTAGATGGCGGGATCGGAAGTGCGCAGGTGCTCGTCGACCACGATATGCCCGCGGGGCCCCAGCGCGAGGCCCGCGGCGCCCGCCAGTCCGCTGTCGGGCTTGACGCCGACACTCATCACCACCAGGTCGGCCGCCAGCCGCGCGCCGTCGTCCAGCACCACCTGCAGCGCCGCCGGCGACGGCTCGAAGGCCGCGACCCGGCGTCCGAGGCGCTGGCCGATGCCCAGCGACGCAAGCTCCTGCGACAGGAAGACCGCCATCTCCTGATCGAGGGTCGGCAGTACCTGGTCGCACAGTTCCACGACCGTGACGGCGAGCCCGCGTGCGCGCAGGTTCTCGGCCGCCTCGAGGCCGATGAAGCCGGCGCCCACGACGACGGCCCGCCGTGCGCCCGCCCCGATGCGCGCCAGGATCGCGTCCATGTCCGGTATCGTCCAGAGGCGCAGCACACGCGGATCGTCGGCTCCCGGCAGGGGGAGCGCGACGGGTGAAGACCCCGTGGCGAGCACCAGCCGGTCGTAGGTCTCGGCGTAGGTGGAGCCGTCCTTGCGCCGTACCGTCACCGTACGCGCCTGACGGTTGATGGCCACCGCATCGCTCTCCGTGCGGACGTCGACCCCCAGCCAGGCTTTGAACTTGGCGGGGGTCATGACCATCAGCGACTGGCGCGCGGGTATGACCCCGCCGACATGGTAGGGCAGTCCGCAGTTCGCGTACGAGATATGGGCGCCGCGCTCGAGCAGCACGATCTCGGCCGACTCGTCCAAGCGGCGCAGACGCGCGGCCGTGGCCGCTCCGGCAGCCACGCCGCCGACAATGACAGTCTTCATTTTGGGTGCTCCCTTAATCCTGTCCGCAGTGTTTTTTGAACACTTCGTCGATGCCGGGCTCGAGCATGTCACCGCCGTTGCAGACCATCAGACAGTCCGCTCCGGCGGCCTGGATGGTCCGCATCTCACGCTCCAGCGTCGCGGCGTCCTTGACCCAGAGGCTGCCCGCGCCCCGGTTGATCCCCAGGAAAGGCACGCCCCGCACGCCGGGAAAGTATTTGTTCTGTTCCTGGATCGTCACCCGGGTGTATTCGGCGATCTTCTCCGCGCTCCACGGGAAATACCAGGCCACCGTCTGGCCGCAGAAATCCGCCTTGATCCGGTTGCCGAAGAGCGGTTCCGGCATGAAAACCGGATAGAGATGGACTACGATCTTGAAATCCGGATGCTGGCTCTTCACGTAGTCGATCATGTCGTTGTAGTACTTAACCAACCGGTCACGGTAGAAGCGGTCCTTCTGCTGCTGGGTGTCCGGCAGCCGCTTCTCCGCAAGGTCGGCCTGATAGGCGGCCAGGCAGTTTGTACAGTAGCATCCCTTGAAGTTGGTGTAGCCGATGTAGTCGAAAAAGATGCCCGCGACGCCCTGCTTGTTGGTGCAGATCCTGTCGATCGCCTTTTTGGAGAGGCGGTAGTCGGTGTCGCTGCTGAAGCATGGCAGCTTGGCGTCGTTCAGCGTGTCGATCGGGGCGACAGATTCCCCGCCGTACTGATGCCGGGTCTCCAGGCGGCGCCGGTGCTGTTCCGCTTGCCGTTCGACCGGATCCGCCCCTTTAAGATCCCGGCAATGGATGTAGTCCCAATGGGCGTCCTCCTCTGCGGTCATGACCTGCCGATGCGGACCGCACGCGCCAAAGGTGCCGCAATACGGGGTCATGCCGTATTTCCGTGCCAGCGCCAGTTGTTCCGCATTCGAGACCGGCACATCGGTGACGCCGACGGCCTGATATTTCCGGGCCGTCTCATCGTCCTTCAGGCTGCCCCAGCAGAATACGCGCGAGAGTCGCCTGCCGGCGGCGGGGGCGTTTGTCACGGCGTTGGCACTGACGCTGATCAGTAGCGCCACGAGCAATAGTGACACTGAACGGTGGTGCATGATGTCTCCTGTCTGGTTGCAGAGGCGCTCAAGTCGCCTCTGCTTTCGCAAAAACCCTGTCGGTTTGCCTTGAACACGCCGGTATCAGTATAACGTGTAGCACCGGCGGGCTCAACCTTTCCGGTCAGTCGCGGAGGTGATCGCGGATGTGATCGAACCCATTATTTATTGCTGTGGATTTCAGCCGTGGGACGTGGGATTCCGCGAACGCCATACTCACCTGTATGCTTGACGAAAGACGGCAGGCGGCCTTAAGGTGTCGTGGTTGCGCGCGCCCTGCCAGCAGGGCAAACACGGCAAATCCCAAGCCACGAACCTTTTTAGGAAAGTAAGGTGGAATCATGCGATTTCAAAACCGAACAGCCATCATCACCGGCGCCGCCTCAGGCATGGGGCTTCTCACGTCGCAACGGTTGGCCGCGGAAGGCGCGACCGTCTACATGGCCGACATCAACGCCGACCGCCTCACCGCCGCGGCCGGAGCCATCCCCGCTGGGCCCGGCAAGGCCGTGCCGTGCGTGTGCGATGTCCGCGATTACGCGCAGATACAGAACGTCGTGGAAACCTGCTTCCGTGCGCAGGGGCGCATCGACATCCTCGTCAATTTCGCCGGGGGTTTCCCGCCGCGCATGTGCGGCTTGGCCGATGGCAGCTTCCTCAACGAGCCGCTCGAGGTCATCGACTGGGGCATTGCCGTCAACTTCCGCGCGCCCCTGCTGTTTGCGCGGGCGGCGATCGGGCACATGATGGAGCGGCGGAGCGGCGTCATCATCAACATCGGGTCGGTCGACGGCGAGACCGGCGGCGGTGTGGACTACGCGGCCGAGAAGAGCGGCGTGACCTACGGCCTGACCAAGGCGCTGGCCCGCATCGGCGCCCCCTGCGGCGTACGCTGCTGCGGCGTAACGCCCGGTCCCGTGCTCACGCGCCCGGGCATGGCCAATATGAAAACGGCGCTCGGCCGCGCCGCCGAGCCCATCGAAGTCGTCAAGCTGGTGCTGTACCTGTGTTCGGATGACGCGGCGTTCATCACCGGCACGAACCACATCATCGACGGCGGCAGAATGCTGCTGAACAATCAATAGTGCCCCCGCTGCGTTAATAATCCCGCCACTGGCGGCGGGACAAGCCGCCCGCCTGCCTATTTCCCTCTCCTTCGTGCCCTTCGCGATCTTCGTGGTGAGCTTCACGCTTCACGCTTCACGCTTCACGGGTCACGCTTCACGCCCCCCACGTTTGACAAGGTTCTCGCGACAAGGTTCTACTCTGGAACTCCCCGCACGTTTCTCACACCCAATGTTGACTGGATACTATCGCGTCGGCATTGACAGGCCCGGCTGGCAGCTTTACGATACCGAACTTGCCGGGCGTCAGGCGCGGACAACCGCGACCAACGGCTGCCGGCGAATGCAATGAGCGCCAGGCAAACATCCGCTCCCGCATCCCTTCCCATCGCGACCGCGCAGCGTCCCGCGTTGCGTCTGGCTGTGATCGGCTGCACGTCCGGCAACGGCCATCCCTACTCCTGGAGCGCCATCTTCAACGGCTACGACCGCGAGCGGATGACGCGCGAATGCCCCTTCCCCGGCATCCCCGCCTACCTGAACAAGGAGCCGCCGGAGGCTTTCGGCATCCCGGGCGCGGCCGTCACGCATGTCTGCTGTGTCGGTGACGGCGGCTTCACCGCCGAGCATGTCGCGCAATGCTCGCGAATTCCCAACGTGGTGCAGGATCCCGTCGACGTCATCGGCAAGGTCGATGCCGTCGTCATCGCGACCGATGTCGGCCACGAGCACGTCGAACGCGCCCGCCCCTTCATCGAGGCGGGGCTGCCCCTGTTTATCGACAAGCCGATGGTCGACAACCTTGACGATCTCAGGACGATGGTCGGCTGGGTGCGCGGCGGACACGCCATTCTCTCGTCGAGCTCGATGCGCTATACGAAGGAGTATCTGCCCTACCGCCTGTCGACCCACGAGTTCGGCGAGTTGCGCTTCGCCAGCATCACCACGCCGAAAACCTGGGAACGGTACGGCATCCACGCCCTCGAGGGGATCTATCCGATCGTCGGGCCGGGCTTCGTCTCCGTCCGCAACACCGGCAGCGCCGACCGCAACATCGTCCACCTGAAGCACCGCAAGGGGATCGATGTCGTCGTCGCCGCGATCGGCGACATGACCGGCGCGTTCGGCTGCCTGCAGCTCTGCGGCACGGCCGGCCGCGCCCAATTGACCTCGGGCGACAGCTTCTTCTCCTTCAAGGCGCAACTGGTCGCGTTTGTCGACTACCTCCGCACCGGCACGCGTCCGTTCCCATTCGATGAGACCATCGAGCTGATGCAGCTGGTCATCGGCGGCATCCTCAGCCGTGAACAGGGCGGACGCGAGGTGATGCTGGATGAGCTGCGGGTGGGGAAGTGAGTGCGTGATGCGTGAATGCGTGAGTGCGTGAGTGCGTGAATGCGTGAGTGCGTGATGCGTGATACGTGAAACGTGATGCGTGATACGTGAAACGTGATGCGTGAGAAAGGATGAGAAGGATGTCCGGATACCGGGTTCATGAAGTCAAGACGATCAGCACCCACCGTTCCTATCACGGATGGCCGACGGTTGCCCGTTTGGACACCGGGGAACTGTTGGTGGTGGTCTCGGCGGGCCGCGAACACCATGTCTGCCCCTTCGGCCAGGTCCACCTGCTCCGCTCGTCCGACAACGGGCAAAGTTGGACGGGACCGGAGATCCTCGCCAATGGGCCCCTGGATGACCGTGATGCCGGCATCCTGCAGACCCGCGGCGGCACGGTGCTCGTCAACTGGTTCACCTCGATAGCTTGGCGGGACTGGCTCGTGCGGGCGGAGGCGGAGGGCGGCGAGGCGCTGCGCAATTACGGCGACGACGGCTATGTCGCGCGCTGCCGCAAGGTGCGGGCCCTGCTGACCGAGGACGTCGTGGCGCGCGAGCTCGGCGTCTGGATGCTCCGCTCGCCCGACGGGGGCAGGATCTGGGAACCGAAGCGCTGGGTAGCCGCCGGCGCTGGCTCGCCGCACGGCCCCACGCAGCTTGCCGATGGCAGCCTGCTCTTCATCGGAAACTGGCGCGACTGCCCCGTGGCCGCCCGCGCCGCCGAGCCGATCACCACACTGGGCGCGCGCCTGTCACGCGACGATGGCCGGACCTGGGAGCTGATCGGAGCAATTCCCGAACGTCCCTGCGACGTCCCTGGCTGCTACCACGAACCGCATGCCGTGCAGCTTTCCGACGGGCGCATCCTCGTCCACATCCGCAACCACAACAAGCAGGACAGTCTGCACATTCTGCAATGCGAGTCGACCGACGGCGGCCGCACCTTCAGCGTGCCGCACGACACCGGCTTGATCGGCCTGCCCGCCCATCTGCTCGTGCTGCGCGACGGTCGGCTGCTGAGCACCTTCGGCTACCGCTATCTCCCCTACGGCAACCGCGCCGCGATCAGCAGCGACGGCGGCCGCACTTGGAGCGAGCCGATGGTGATCGACGAGAAACCGGTCGCGCGCGACATAGGCTATCCCTCGACCGTCGAACTCGCCGACGGTTCGCTCTTCAGCGTCTGGTATGAACACCTCCCCGGCAAGGCACAGGCTTCGGTGCAGGCCGCACACTGGTCGCTTGCGTGAGGTGTGAAACGTGATGGCCTTTGATCTTACCGGAAAAATCGTCATCGTCGCCGGTGGAGCCGGCTACCTGGGGCAGCCCATCTGTCGCTTGCTGGCCACGCAGGGCGCCGCCGTGGTCATCGCCGACGCAGCCGCCGACCGGGCCGGGGCGCTGGCGGCGGAGCTCGTCGGCGGCGGCCACCGCGCCCGTGCCGTCACGCTTGACGGGGGCGACGAGGCATCCTGTCGAGCGGCCGTAGATTATGCGACAGCCACCTTCGGCCGCCTTGACACGCTCGTGATCGCCACCTTTCGCTCGGTCGGCAAGACGGTCGATGAATTGACGGCGGAGGAGTTCGACGCCGCCAACCGCGTCAACATCACCGGCACCTTCGTCCTCGCTCGCGCGGCAGCGCGAGCGATGCCCGCCGGCGGTAGCATCGTCCTCTTCGCCTCAATGTACGGCCTCGTCGCGCCCGATCCGCGCGTCTACCAGGCGCCCATGAATCCGAATCCCATCGAGTATGGCGCGGGCAAGGCGGCCATCGTCCAGATGACCCGGTACCTGGCCGCCGCCTGGGGCCCCCGGGGAATACGCGTCAACGCGGTCGCCCCGGGGCCGTTCCCGGCCACCGCCGTGCAGCGGGAGCATCCGGCCTTTGTGCAGCGGCTGGCCGACCGGGTTCCGCTGGGACGCATCGGACGGCAGGACGAGATGGCGGGCGCTGTCGTCTTCCTGACGGCCGACGAGTCATCGTTCATGACGGGAACGACGCTGCGCGTCGACGGTGGCTGGACTGCCTGGTAATGAGACGACGCCATGGATGACTGTACATGGTCCGAGCTGGACCGGCGGCTGGCCGGTGAACTGAGCGGCCGTCTCCCCAGCCGGGTGTTCGATGCCCACGCCCACCTCTGGCGGCAGGCCGATTTCGCGGAGCCCGCCACCGGCATCTGGACCGGCGGCGGCGCCGAAGTGACGCCGGATGTCTGGCGGGAGCATCTCGCGCGGCAGGTTGGCGCGGAACGCCTGGCGGGAGCTCTCTTCATCCCCGTCCCCTCTCCCCGCCCGAAGCGGATCGCGGCGGTCAACGCCTGGATCCTGGCGGCCGCGGCGACCTGTCCGGGGAGCCGTGCGCTGGCGCTGGTCGCGCCGGAGATGTCGCCGTACGACCTGGAACCGCTGCTCGAGTCGCCGGCATTCGCCGGCTTCAAGCCCTACCACACCTTCAGCCCGGTGCAGCCGACCTTCCAGGCGCCACTGAGCGCGTTCCTCCCCGAGTGGGTCTGGAAGCTGGCCCACGAGGGCGGTCGCGTCATCACCCTGCACCTGGTGCGCGACGATGCGCTGGCCGACCCCGGCAACCAGCGTGAACTCCGTGCCTGCTGCGAACGCTACCCCAACGCCCGCCTGATCCTTGCCCATGCCGCGCGCGGGTTCCATGCGCCCGCCACGGTCGGCGGCATCGCCGCCCTGCGCGGGCTCGGCAATGTCTGGTTCGACTCCTCCGGGATCTGTGAGCGGGATGCGTTGGAAGCCATTCTCCGCGAATTCGGTCCGCGGCGGCTGATGTGGGGCTCCGATTTTCCCGTCAGCGTGATCCGCGGCCGCTGCGTGACCGTCGGCGACGGATTTGCCTGGCTCGACTCCAGTTCGGTGCAGTGGGATCGGACCGGCCCCCAGGGCCGTCCGACGCTGGTCGGGATCGAAGCGCTGCGCGCGCTGCTCGGCGCGGCCGACGCGCTGGGGCTCGGCACGGAGGACCTCCAGGATATCTTTGCGGGTAACGCCGAACGGTTGCTCGGCCTGGCCCCGGCGGACGACGCACAGACGCAGACGCTCTACCGTCACGCGCGCTCCCGCATCCCCGGCGGCACGCAGTTGCTCAGCAAGCGCCCCGAGATGCTGGCGCCGGACCAGTGGCCCGCCTACTTCCGCGAGGCGCGCGGTTGCGAGACCTGGGATCTGGACGGCCGGCACTACTACGATTTCTCGACCAACGGCATCGGGTCGTGCCTGCTGGGGTTCCGCGATCCCGACGTGACGCGGGCCGTGACGCGGCGCCTGAACCTCGGTGCGATGTGCACACTCAACCCGCCGGAGGAGGTCGAACTGGCCGACCGGCTGTGCGAGATCCACCCGTGGTCGCAGCAGGCGCGCTTCGCCCGCTGTGGCGGCGAGGCCTGCGCCGTGGCCGTGCGCATCGCCCGCGCCACGACCGACCGCTCCGTCATCGCCATCTGCGGCTACCACGGCTGGCAGGACTGGTACCTGGCGGCCAATCTTGGAGCGAGCGACGCCCTCCGCGGTCACCTCCTGCCGGGGCTGGATCCGCTGGGGGTGCCCGGCGAGCTGCGCGGCACGACTGTCGCCTTTCCGCATGGCGACCGCACCGCGTTCCAAACGATCATCGACCGGCATGGCGCACGCCTGGCCGCCGTGATCATGGAGCCCTGCCGCTCGCATGATCCCGAGCCGGGCTACCTGGCGTGGGTGCGTGACGCGGCGCACCGGGCCGGCGCCCTGCTGATCTTCGACGAGATCACCATTGGCTGGCGGCTGGTCCACGGCGGCGCGCATCTGAAATACGGCATCCACCCCGACCTGGCCGTCTTCGCCAAGGCGCTCGGCAACGGTCATCCGATGGCCGCCGTCATCGGAACCCCGGCCGCCATGGCCGGCGCGCATGCGTCGTTCATCAGCAGCACGTACTGGACCGAGAGTATCGGCCCCGCCGCGGCGCTGGCGACGCTGCAAAAGCTGCGGCAGACCGATGCCGCGGCGCATGTGGCCGCGGCGGGAGCGGCCGTGCAGCGCACCTGGCTCGATGCCGCCGGGCGCGCGGGGCTGCCGGTGAAGGTCGGCGGGTTCCCCTGCCTGGCGCATTTTACGTTCGATCATCCGCAGGCCGACGTGCTCCGCACGTTGTTCACGCAGCAGATGCTCGCACGCGGCTTTCTGGCGGGAACGGGCTTCTATCCGACGCTCGCTCATACTGAGGAAATTCTGAAGCGCTACGCCGACGCGGCCGAGGACGTCTTCGGCGAAATCGCCGCAATACTGCGGGATGGCGACGATCCCGCGCGGCACCTTCGCGGACCCGTCGCGCACAACGGGTTTCGGAGGCTGACATAGAGATGAATGTATTCGTACTGACCGGACAATCCAACAGCCTCGGAACGACAGCCGATCCGGCCGAGGTTGGTGCGACGCCGCCGGACGATCCGCTGGACGTCGGCATCCCCTTCTTCTGGTGCAACCGCTCAACGCGTACGGGAGACGGCCCGGCGATGCTCTTTGGTGACTCGGGCGGGAAAATCCTGTCGCTGCAGGTGCAGCAGGGGGAGGGGGCCAATCCGATCTTCTGGGGGCCGGAGAT
>CAYRPP010000047.1:0-9405 GCA_964426115.1 uncultured Lentisphaerales bacterium
CGCGGATCGGCGGGGTCGGCGGTCTCGAAGCCGCCGTTCGCCACTAGGTTCGTGGCGGCCGCCGCCGACGCCGCTGCCGCCGCCAGCCACAACGCCATGACGCCACATCGCGCGCTATTCCCGCGTTTCACGCATCCCTCCTGCCCCGGCCAGTCGCCGGTAATAGGCCGCCACGATCTCCTCGTAGCCGGACGGCATGTCGGCGCTCAGCCCCGACCAGAGCGCCTCGGCCGCCTCGCGCGGCAGCGCCCCGCGCTCGCGGCGCGTCGCCGCCTCGGCCGCCATCGACGCTCGCGCGCCGCGCATCGACTCCAGCGTCGCATCGAAGGCGCGGCGGATCTCCGCGCCGCGGCCATCGGCCGCGTGCCGCTCGAAATCCCGCATGTTGGCGATCGCCGCGTCGAGATCGCCCGAGGGCGCGCCATGGGCGCGCAGGTGCAGATTGAGCCGCTCGGCGTTCTGGCGGATTTCGGTCTGGCGCCCGGCCAGGCGCATGAGCCGCTCCTTGCGCGGCGGCGGCGACGGGCCGCGCAGCCCCTGCTCGGCGAAGCCGGCCAGCTTGCCGCCGCCGGTCGCACCGCCGGGAGAGGTTGTGGACTGGTCGTCCACCGCGCCAGTCTCAAAGGGCGTCGGGGTCAGCCGCGACGGCGTCTGGCGCCCATCCTTGCCGACTGCCGTGTTCTCGACCATCTGTCCCTGGCTGCGTCCCGTGCGACCCTCGCCAGAGCGCCCGCCGATCTCCTGCTTGTTCGGAAGCTGGTTGCCCGTCACGCCCTTGGCGCTCATGCTCGAGATCGGTCCGTCCATCGCGTCCCAGCCTGCGCCCTTGTCGATCGAGTCGATCCAGCCGCTGGTCACGTCCTCGACCTCCTCGGTCATGGCCAACTCCTCGTCCAGCAGTTCGCCTGTGATGTCCTCAAGCTCGCGCGGCAGCTCGGCCAGCGGCGCGTCGGGCAGCGTGGGCGGCTCCTCCATGAGCCACTTGACATAGTCGGGCTTGTCCGTCATCCAGCGTTCCAGGTTGTGAATCAGTTCCTCGGCGTTCTCGAGTCCGCCCTGCTCCTGCGGCACCGCCAGCTCGAGCTTCTTGGCATAGAGCGATTCGGCCGCCTTCTGCACGTCCTGCCAAACCTCGTTGAAGGCCTCGGCCAGCGAGCCGTCGGCGAAGTCCTGCAGCGGATTCTTGGCCAGGTCGTCGAGCCGGTCGCGGAGCATGGCGGCCCACTGGCCCTCCTCGCGGGCCAGCTTACCCAGGATGTCACGCTCCTCCTCGGTCAGATCCTCGGGACCGCGTTCGAGCAGCGCGCGGCTCTGCTCGACGATGCGCTTCTGCACCGCCGCGAACTCCTTCAGGAACTCCTGCAGGTCGCGGGCGCGGTCGGCGTCGGTCGGCGCCGGCGGCGCTTCCGCGCCGGCGGCACGCTCCTGCTGCAGGCGCGCCTGCGCGGCGAGCCGGCCGAGCAGCGCCAGCAGCTCGTCGAGGATGTAGTTCTGGTTGCCGGCCAGCCGCGCGACGCGCGGCCGCATCGCCGCGGACGTGTCGAGCGGCGGATCAAGCGCGGCGATCTGTTCCAGTGCCTGCCCCATTTCCTGTTCCACCAACAGCGACAGGCGCGCACGGGCGGCGGGCGGCGGCGAGACCTGCCCGAGGGCCATGACCGCCGCGCGTCCATGCCCGCGCGCGTTCTCCTGCGCCTTGGCGATGCCGGTTCGGTGCTCGCCCATGTGCTGGCGGGCCAGCGCCTCGTCCAGATGCACCTCCAGATTGCGGGTCAGGCCGAGCGCGCGGCGCTGCTCGGCGACGGCCTGCTCCAATGCGCGCGCCGCGACCTGCTCCGCGCCCTCCAACTGTTCCGCGGCCTCCTGCAACTGGCGCATGCGGAGCACGAGCGGCGCGGAGACCGCCACACCGCCGGTGGGATTCCAGTCGCGCGCGCGCGCCTCGATGCGGTAGCTCTCGCCGGGGCTGAAGCGCGCCGGATCGAGCTTGAGCTCCAGCCGCTCGCGCAGGCTTCCCCTGCGGCCCGGCGGCCCGGCATAGGGCCACTGCGCCACGACCTCCGCCCGTTCCGGAGGCGCCGTGACCGGGGCCACCGTCACCCAGACTGCCTGCATGCCGTAGTCGTCAGAGGCCTCGACCGGGAACGTCAGCGTCTCGCCAACCCAGGCAAGCTGGTTGCGCGACGCCGCAACCAGCGCCACCTCCGGCGCGCGGTCCGGCAGCAGCACAACCTCCCCGCGCCCTACCGGCCGCAGCGTCTCGTGCGCGCGTTCGCCGGCGAGGAGTTGGTAGTCGCCGCCCTGGTCCAGCGGCACATCCGCCTGCCAGCCGCCCGCACGGGTGCGCGCCAGTGCCTGCTCCGTGCCGCCTTGACGCCAGAGCAGCCGTGCAGGCGCGCGGTCGAGCGTCACCTCGATGCGCGCGCGGCTGCCGGCCAGTCCCCGCAGCGGTGCCGGCGCCCCGGCCTGCGCGACGACATCCGTGCCGGCATAGGCCGGCGGCGCCACCGCAAAGTCCGAGGCCACGATGCGCGGCGGATGCCGCACCCGCACATCGAGGGTGCGTGACCAGGTACCGCCCGCCTGCGCGTGGCAGGCGAAGGGTTCGCGGACCGACTCGAAACGCCTGACAAAAATCCCCGGCGCCCCGGCAACCTCCGCCATCGGCAGGTCGACCGCAGCCTCGCGCAGGCCCTCGCGCTGCGTCTGGCGCAGAACCGGCGGCTCGCGGAGCGCAAGGCGTCCGGAAACTTCCCGCACCTGCGCCGTGACGACGAGCGGCTCGCCCGCCCAAAGCGTCACGGCGCGGGCGGGAGAGAGCGACACCGTGACGGAGGTGGCCGGCGGGATGTCCGCGAGGGGTAGGACCAGCCGGGCAAAAGCGTTGCCGGCGTGGCGCGAGAGCAGCAGCGCATACCCGCTCCACAGTAGCAGGCTGGCTCCGGCCACGGCGGCCGCGCGACGCAGCGCGCGGCGGTCGAAGAGTTGCTCGGGGAGGATGGCGGCCGAGCAGGCCAGGCCGGCCTCCCGTGTCCTGGCGGCAAAGGCCGCCGGAGCACCCGTCAGGGGCGCCTGCTCGAAACAGCAGGCATTGATCAGCGTGTTGTCGCGGATGCCGCACTGGCGCTCGATCTCGCGGGCGGTGCGCTCGGGCGAGATGCGCCAGCAGGACGGCCGCAGCCAGCCGCGCCAGGCCAGTCGGGCGGGCACGGCGAGCCCCGCCGCCAGCATGGCCAGCCGGATTCCGGACGGCAGGTGCAGAAGGTTGTCGAGCCAGAACCAGAGCAGCCAGAGGCCGAGCGTCAGTGCGAGCCAGCGCATGAAAGACCAGGCCAGGCGCATGCGCCGCAAGCGGCGCCCCAGGCGGTGCAACTGGAAATGGAGGGTCACTCGGGCGGCCTAGCGGACGACATCGAGCAGATCGTGCAGGAAGAGCAGCGTCATCAGGCGCGTGTCAAGCAGGTGGCCGGCGCGGTAGGAGACCGCCGTGCCGATGAAGCGCCCGGCGTCGATCAGCGCCAGCGCTGCCAGCAGGTCGAGCGTCGCCCGGTGCCAGACGGCCTCGAGGGAGCGGCCGTTGTGCATCAGCAGCGGGGTGTTGAGGTAGCGCTTGCGGCCGTGGATCAGGATGTTCTTGTTCGTGTAGCCCAGGTTGCGCGTCTCGGCGAAAAGCTGTCCCACCGTGTGGGAGAGGATCAGTTGCTGCCGCGTGGCGTTGGTGCGCGCGGCGGCCCCGTGGAGGAAGGTCTCGCGGTTCACGTCGAAGATCACGCGCTGCTGTCCGATCGCCGAGGGAAAGTCGACGGCGCAGTCCACGCGCAGCTTGCGCTGCCACTTGCCGGCCGGCAGCAGGGTCACGAAATCGCCGCGGTCGCCGGCGATCGTCACCGGCTCCTTGACGGTGACGTGGACGGCGGGCGCGTCGAGTTCGCGCACGCCCGAGGCCGAGAGCGCCTCGACCAGGTCGAGGCTGCCGCGGTCGAAGAGCGGCGGGTCGCCCGAATCGGTCTCAATCAGCAGGTTGTCGACGCCGCAGCCCATGCGCAGGGCGACGATGTGCTCGACCATGCGCAGGTAGTTGTGGGGCGAGCCGCTGCGCAGGACGATGTTGCGCTGGGCGGTCCAGACGTTGCGCGCGGAGACGAGGATCGGAAGCTGCTCCGCCAGGTCGGTACGCCTGATCCACCAGCCCGGCGCGCAGTACGGCATAAAGTGCAGCGTACGCCGGGCGCGGCGGGAGAAGGTGCCCGGCCCCGTGACGGAACTGGGGGCGGCCACGGTCGTCTGCCTGTCGGAGAAGCCCGCGTCCTCGCTGTCCGTGACCCGGATGTCGTCGATCTTCTGCGCCTCGAACCGCTCGCGGCTGCGCTTGATAGACTCGGCGTCGCCCGCCAGGACGCGCCCGATCGGATAGGTCGTCTGCACCCGTTCCCCCGGCCTTGCGGCCTACTTGACCGAGATGCGGTATCGTCCCTGGGCGCCATCGCTGACGCGGAAACCGGTGACGTTGCGTTTGCCGTCAAGCTTGATGAAGTGGGTCTCGTCGCCCTTGTTCATCTCCTTGCCCACGGTGATCTCGGTCTTCTTGCCGCCCTCGCGCACCCAGAGGGTGTTGATGATCACGCGCCCCTCCTTGACATCAATGGCGATCTCGGAGATCTCGCGGTTGACCGCAATCTCCTTCGCTCCGCCGCCGGCGGTGAAGTCGCCGAGATTTTTCCACTTGGGGCCGGCCACCGCAGGATCGGCCGAGAGGAGCGCCAGCAGCATGAAACCGGTTCCGGCCAGACGTCTTGTCCATGTCGTCATCGCATCACCTCGTGTATGCCCGTTGACACCCCCGCGGTATCAACGATTGCATTGTGCCATTCCGGCACTCAGAAGGCAACCCTGTTTCCGCTTCCATGACGGGAGGCCACAGAGTATCATTAATCCAATTCGCGTTTTCCGCCAACAACTGGAGACTCCATGGCCGCAAAAATCGTGTTCATCGGCGCCGGCAGCCTCGGCTTCACCCGCGCCCTGGTGCGTGACTGCCTCACCTTCCCCACCATGCGCGACGCGCACATCGTCCTCGTGGATATCGACCCCGAAAGGCTGCGCATGGCCAAGGCATCCTGCCGGCGCATCGTCTCGGCCGGCCAGTACCCGGCGCGCATCACGGCGACCACCGACCGCCGCAAGGCCCTCAAGGACGCCGACGCCGTCCTCACCACCATCCTCTGCGGCGACGTCGACGTCTGGAAGCACGACATCCTGATCCCGAAGCAGTACGGCGTCGACATCAACGTCGGCGACACGCGCGGCCCGTCGGGCATCTTCCGCGCCCTGCGCACGATCCCCGAAATGCTCGCGATCTGCCGCGACATCGAGGCGCTCTGCCCGCAGGCCGTCATGCTGAACTACACCAACCCCATGGCCATGCTCTGCCAGGCGATGCAGAAGACGACGCGCGTCAACGTGACCGGCCTCTGCCACAGCGTGCAGGGCACCGCCGCCATGCTGGCCGGCTGGGCGGGCGTGCCGGCGGACGAGGTCGACTACGTCTGCGCCGGCATCAACCACCTCTCCTGGTACCTGAGCTTCACGCACCAGGGCCGGGATCTCTACCCCGCCCTGCGCAAGCGGGTGCGCACGGATAAGGCCATCTACAATGCCGAGCAGGTCCGCAACGAGATGTTCATGGCCTTCGACTACTACGTCACGGAGTCGAGCGGACACAACTCCGAGTACAACTGGTGGTTCCGCAAGCGCCCGGAACTGATCGAGAAGTTCTGCACCCACGGCACCAACTGGAACCCAGGCAAGCACGCCTACATTCTCGAGGCCTACTCGAGCCGCACGACGCGCTGGAAGCGCGACATGCGCGACTGGATCAACCAGGACGCATGGGACGACCCGCGCCGGCGCAAACAGCTTCTCGCGCGCGGCGGCGAGTATGCCTCGCGCATCATCGACGCCTGGCTCGGCGGCGACCTCTTCCGCTTCAACGGCAACGTGCCCAACACCGGCAACCTCGTCTCCAACCTGCCCGACGACTGCTGCGTCGAGATTCCCGTGCTGGCCTCGCGGCGGACCATCCAGCCGATGCGCGTCGGCGCGCTGCCGCGCCAGGTCGTGCCCCTGACCTCGCTCAACGCCACGTGCGAGACGCTGGCCGTCGAGGCCGCGCTCACCGGCGACCCGCGCAAGGTCTTCCAGGCCGTGGCCTCCGATCCCCTCACGGCGTCGGTGCTTTCGCTGGACGAGATCCGCCGCATGGTCAACGACATGCTGGCGCAGAACCGCGGCCACCTGCCCCAGTTCAAGCACTTCAAGGCGTAACCGGATGATGGACGCCGCCCAGCCCCGTCGGCCGCGGATCGGACTCGCGCTAGGCGCGGGCGGCGCCCGCGGTTGGGCGCATGTCGGCGTGCTGCGCCGCCTGGACGCGCTGGGCGTGCCCGTCGACTGCATCGCCGGCACCAGCGCCGGGGCGCTGGTCGGCGCGGTGTACCTAGCCGGACGTCTCGATCTGCTGCAGGATCTCGCGCGCCGCATCGAATGGCGCCAGATGGCGCGCCTGGTCTTCGATGTCGGCTTTCCAAGGTCGGGACTGCTGACCGGACGCAACATAGAGCGTCTGCTGCAGGAGGTGATCGGGGTCGGCATGATCGAGGATCTCGGCCGTCCCTATGCCGCCGTGGCCACCGACCTGCTCGCGCACCGCGAGGAGGTCTTCACGCGCGGCAGTCTCGCCGCCGCCATCCGCGCCAGCATATCGATCCCCGGCGTCTTCGTCCCCGCGCGCTGCGGCGAGCGCGCCCTTGTCGACGGCGCGCTGGTCAATCCGCTGCCCGTCAGCGTGCTGCGCGCGATGGGCGCCGCGCGGATCATCGCCGTCGATGTCAACCTGCGCTCCGGTATGGGCAGCGACGCCGCACCCGACCCGGCGGACTCCGACCGTGAGCGTGCCGCATCGGATCCGCCCGCGCCGGCGGACGACCTGATCCAGCGCATTCACCAGCGGCTGCCGCGCCGCTCGTTGCGGATGGACGACCTGGTGCGAAAATGGGCGCACCGGCGATCCGATCCGACGATCTTCGATGTCCTCACCCAGAGCACGCGCATCTTCGAGAACCAGGTGACGCGCAGCAGACTGCTGACGGATCCGCCCGACGTGCTTCTCCAGCCCGCCGTGGGCGATATCGCCACGCTCGACTTCGCGCGCTCCGCCCCGGCCATCGCCGCCGGCGAGCAGGCTGTGGAGGAGAAGCTTCCCGCGCTGCGCGCACTGCTCGACGAGTTGGAGACGTTCCCCCGCTAGGCTTGCCCGCATGGCATCCGAAGACCTTTTCCTGCCGGCCACCCCCGGCGAAATGCGCCAGCGCGGCTGGGACGCGCTGGATATCATCCTCGTCAGCGGCGACGCCTATATAGACTCCCCTTTCTCCGGTATCGCCCTGATAGGCCGCGCCCTTGAGGCCGACGGCTTCCGTGTCGGCGTCATCGCGCAACCCGGCGCCGCCTCGCCCGACGACATCCGCCGCCTCGGCGCACCGCGCCTCTTCTGGGGCGTCTCGGCCGGCAGTGTAGACTCGATGGTCGCCAACTACACGGCCTCCGGCAAGCCGCGGCGGCAGGACGACTTCACCCCGGGCGGCGTCAACAACCGCCGTCCCGACCGTGCCTGCATCGCCTACGCCAACCTGATCCGCAGCGCCTTCCGTCCCTGCGCGCCCATCGTCCTAGGCGGTATCGAGGCCAGCCTGCGGCGCATCGCGCACTACGACTTCTGGAGCCACCGCGTGCGCCGCTCCATCCTGCTCGACGCCAAGGCCGACGCCCTGGTCTACGGCATGGGTGAACGCACGACCTGCGCGCTGGCCCGCGCCCTTCGCGACAACACGCCCTGGCATAACCTGCGGGGCCTCTGCGTGGCCGCGCCGGAACCGCCCGCGGATGCGTTCATTCTACCAGACTACGCCGACGTCGTCGGCGCCGCCACAGCGGGCGACGATCCGGCCGGCCTGGCCGCGCGGCGCGCCTTCATGCGCATGACCGGCGACTTCCTGGCCAACCAGGAGTGGCGCACGGCCCGCACGCTGGCGCAGCGCCACGACAACCGCTGGCTGATCCACAATCCGCCGGCCGAGCCGCTGCGGACTGACGAACTGGATGCCGTGTACCGGCTTCCCTTCCAGCGCGAGGCGCACCCGCGCGACGCGTCCCAGGGCGCGATCACGGCCCTCGACACGATCCGCTTCGCGATCACCACGCACCGGGGTTGCTACGGCGAATGCAATTTCTGCGCGATAGCGGCGCACCAGGGACGCGAGGTGCGGTCGCGGAGCGCAGAGGCCGTGCTCGACGAGGCGCGCGACTTCGCGCGCCACCCCCGTTTCCGCGGCGTCATAAGCGACGTCGGCGGTCCCACCGCCAACATGTACGGCTTCAGTTGCGCCACGATGGCGGCGCGCGGGCCGTGCCCGGACCGGCGCTGCCTCGCGCCTGAATGCTGCCCGCGATTGCGTCCCGACCACGCGCCCCTCACCCGGCTGCTGGAACGGTTGCGCCGCCTAACGGGGATCCGCCATGTATTTGTCGGCTCCGGCATCCGCCTCGACCTGGTCATGGCCGACGCGCATCACGGTTCGGACTACATCGAGGCGCTCGCGGCGCACCACGTTTCCGGCCAGCTCAAGCTGGCGCCGGAGCATAGCGAGCCACGCGTCCTCTCCCTCATGGGCAAGCCAGGCACGGAGAGCCTGCTGGCCTTCAAGCGCCAGTTCGAGTCTGTCACGCGCCGCCTCGGCAAGGAGCAGTACCTGACCTACTACCTGATCGCCGCGCATCCCGGCTGCACCGACGACGACATGCTCCACCTGCGCGATTTCGCCCTGCGGCGCCTGGGGCTGCTGCCGCGGCAGGTGCAGATTTTCACCCCCACCCCTTCGACCCTCTCGACGGCCATGTACTGTGCGCGACTCGATCCCGGCACCGGCGAACCGATCTTCGTGGCGCGAGGCGCGCGCGAGCGCGAGCACCAGAAGCAGCTCGTTATGCCGCGGGAGCAGGCTACCTGACGGCCGCGGCGTACCGCACAGTTCCGCCGTCCCGGGGATCACGCGCCACGGTGGGGGTCAGACGTCTCGCCGGTCATTCGCCGTCCGCCTTGATCCCGCGGTCTCAGCGGAACAGAGGAGCAAGCTGGAACCGAAATTGCGCATGACAGTTTTTGACCGGGGTAATCGGCTAGCCACAGGGGGGCGCGCGGGGGGCACATGGAGTAGCGGGCGGCAGTTGCAGGCAGACGCGTCACGTTGTACACGCCCTTGCCCCGTTTAACCGGGCCTGAAGGTTCTCGCATACTTCCGGCTGAAGGGTCTGTTGTTATATTGCCGCTGCTGATTAATCTGGAACTCA
>CAYRPP010000048.1:0-9393 GCA_964426115.1 uncultured Lentisphaerales bacterium
CCCCGCGCCACGAGTAGATGCACTGGAAGTCGTCGCCGACGACCATGACGTTGCCGTTGCCGCCGGCGAGGGTGTCGACGAAGCGCGCCTGCAGCAGGTTGGTGTCCTGGTACTCGTCGACTAGTATGTGGCGGAACTGGCGCTGGTACTGCTGGCGGATATCGGCATGCTCCTCGACCAGGCGCAGGCCGTTGAGCAGCAGGTCGTCGAAGTCCATGATCCCCAGTTCCTGCTTGCGCGCCGTGTAGCGCCTGTTGACGCGGCAGATGTCCTCCGGATCGCAGGCGATCTGGTCGAGCCGGGTCTCGATGATCTCCTCCAGCGGCTCGTTGCGGTTGACGGCGTGGCTGAAGAGGCCGGCGAGCACATCCTTCTTGGGGAACTCCTTGCCGCCGAGCTTTAGTTCCTTCATACAGTCGTCGATCAGCTTGCGGGTGTCGTCGCGGTCGGCGATGATGAACTCGTGGCGGTAGCCGAGGCGGGGCGCGTGGCGGCGCAGCAGGCGGTTGCAGACATGGTGGAAGGTGCCGCTCCAGACCTCCCCCACCCGATCGCCGGCGGCATGGCGGGCGCGTTCGAGCATCTCGCGCGCGGCGCGGTTGGTGAAGGTCAGCAGCAGGATCGACGCGGGCGGCAGGCCGCGCTCGACGAGGTAGGCCACGCGGTAGACGAGCGTCTGCGTCTTGCCGGTGCCGGCGGCAGCCAGCACCAGCAACGGGCCGTCGCCCGCCGTGGCCGCCGCCAGTTGCTCAGGGTTGAGGATGCCCGCATAGTCGATCATGTGTCGCGTGTTCCGTCGTTCACCGCCGGCGCATCGGCAAGACGCACCACGGGCATCTCCAGTGTCTCGGCCCAGGAGTGTTCGGCATGGCGGGCGTAGTCGCGGATGCGCTCATCGAGGCGCCCGAGGCCGAGCGCCTCGGGGGACGCGCCCCGGTCCAGCACGGCCCGGGCGACCGCCGCCGCCGAGAGCCGGGACGGATCGCGCAGCAGGACATAGGCGCCCGGCTGGCCGGCGGTCTCGGCAACCAGTCCGGCCTGCTGCAGATCCTCGATCACTTCGTTCAGCAGCCGCACGGAGAGGCCGCGGCGCCGCGCGAAACCGGCGGCCGCAAGCGGCCCCTCTCCCGCCTGCATGGCGCGCGCCATCTCCGCCGCCACCGCCAGCGCCATCTGCCAACGGGCCCGGAGCGACGCGCGCCGGGAGGCCTGTTCTTGCCCGTAGGCCGACGCATGCTGGCAGGCGAAGGCGATCTCCGCGCCCAGGAGCACGATCTGCCAGCTCGTGTAGATCCACGCCAGCATGATCGGCACGACCGCGAAGCCGCCGTAGAGCTTGCTGTAGTTGATCACGCCAACCTGGAGCCGGGCGCAGAGCCAGAGCCAGGCCAGGAAGCAGACGGCGGTGAATAGGCCGCCCGCCAGGGCCGGGCGGATCCGCACGCGCGTGTTGGGCACGAACAGGAGTACGACCACGAAGAGCGCCACCGTGAGCAGCAGGGTGGTTCCCTGGCGCAGCAGCAGCCCGGTCCCGCCCGCAAACCAGCCTGGACCGACCCATCCGTCGAAATGGCGCGCAACGATGCCGGCCATGGGGATCGTGGTCGCGGCCAGGGCCAGGAAGGGGACGACGATCACCAGCGTCAGGTAGTCGGCGCATTTTCGCCATAGCGAGCGTCCGGGCGCGTTCCAGACCTGGTTGAAGCTGTGCTCGACCTGCGCGAGCATGCTGACCGCCATCCACAGCAGCAGGGCCAGGCCGATGCCTCCCAGCGTGCCGAAGCCGATCTGCGCGATCTGGTCGAAGGCCCGGTCGACATAGCGCGTCATCTGCGCGGCGAAGTCCGTAATCCTGCCGGCCTCCTGGCTCTCCGCGCCCGAAGCATGCAAAGCCATCTGGTTGCCGAAGCGCGCGATCTCGCTCCGGATCCGCTCGCGGGCGATCATTTCGCCGCCGAAGACGCGCGCCAAGGCCAGGCCCAGCGCCAGCAGCGGCATTATCGCCATCAGGGTGTAGTAGGTCAGCGCCGAGGCATGCAACTGGCAGGCGTCATCGCGGTATCCGCGCCATACGAGGTTGCAGACGCGCAGGACACCGACGACGTTCCGGCGCGCCCGGCCGAGCCCGTCGAGATCGAAGTCCCACAAGTCGGCGCCTGGCAGGTTCAGCCAGCGCAGGAGCGGCGGGCGCCTCGTTTGCTTGCCGGTATCCATGGCCGTCCGCCGCAGGATGCTAGCGGGCGCTTCCATCCGCCTTGGCCACGGGCGGATCCGCCGCGACCGGCCATTCCAGGGTGAGGCTCACGCGGTGGCGCGCAATGGTATTGGGCAGGCCGCGGATCGTCAGCGCGGTCACGCCGCAATAGGGATTCTCCCGCTCCAGCCGCTCGACCAGCGCCAGCGCGGCGGCATAGCTGCCCTCGCCGGTCACATCCACGACATACCGCGCGAAACAAGACTCGGCGCCCGCTTGCTCGGACTTGTTGGGCGCGGGTTTCCGGGAAGCCGGCGTCCGCGCGCGGCCCGCCGCGGCCTTTGCTGGTGTGGGCGTCTTGCCGAGCTCACGCACCAGGCTCAGGTTGAAGCCGGTCTCGGCGGCCAGGCGGTAGATGTCGCGCTGTACGGGAAAGGAGCCCAGCACCGGGCGCAGGACATACAGGTTGGTCTCCGTGCCCAGAGCCTCCACCAGCATGGCATGCTGCTGCCGCGTCTCGGACAAATTGCGCACCGATTCCAGGGCCTGGTCCGTGGCGCGCAGGCGCTTCTCCAACTCGGCCTCGATCTTCGCCCGCTGCCTGTTCATCGGCTGTATAACGTACAACAGAGCGAGCACTCCCGCCACCACGGCCGCAAGGTATGACAAACACCACTGCATGGCGCCGGAGCCGTTCCTGCGCGCATCTTTCACCGGTACCTCCTGGCCGCCTGGCGGCAACGGATCTCGAAGAGGCTCTCGCGGGCATTATCAACCCGCGGATCGACACGGATTCCAACCGGAGTGACCGTCCCGAAACCGCCATCCTCCGGCACATCGCGCAAGGCCTGCATGAAGTTCTCCAGTCTGGTATCGCTGTCATCGGACGCAGTGCGTCCAGCGATCTTCATTTCATAGCGGCGCGCGGCATGTCCGTCGTCATCCGCCAGGCCATGCGACAGGCTGACTTCCGTGAGCTGTATGTCGGCCGGCACGCAGCGGGCCAGATTCAGCAGACACAGGGACGCCGAAATCTGCACATTGCTGAATGCAGCCAGTTCCGCCTGCCGGCGCTCAATCTCCAGACACTCGGCGCGCAGCTTCTCGGCGTGCTCGTGGTCGGATCTGATCAGTGACCACTGGGTCGCTGCCCGCTGCAGGCGGATCCCGGCATCCTTCAGCAACACATAAGAAAGGATACCGTAAAGAAGGATGGCCGCGACGGCCACCAGCGCACCGGTGCGCACAACCAACTTCATGATCATGACGCCCGGATTGCAGCGCTCATCCATAGCCAGGAGGTTGATATGCGCGTTCATGCGACCTCCAGCAGGTTGAGCGCCGCGCCGGTGGCCGCGGCAAATGAAGCTTCATGGCCCTTTACCACATCTGGAATGGCGTTCGGCGCCAGAATCATGCCGTTCCAGGGCATCAGGACTTCGGGCTGCAGTCCGACCTGCGCCTGGAGCTCCGCGCAGAGGTCGCTGTTTGCCGCCAGTCCGCCCGAGAGCAGCATGCGCTGCAGCCGTTGTCCCGAGCGGCGCTCGGCAAAGTCGATGGCAATGCCGAGCTGCCTGAGGAAGACCTCGTAGGCCCGCTGCAGCGAGGTTCGGACATCGATCGAGCCGATGTTCAGGATGTCGGCAGCCGTCGCGGCGTCGACCCCCAGATCCTTCATGACCTGCTCCGCCATGGCCGCGCCGCCCTGTGGAAACTGGCGGATCACCAGCGGCCGTCCCTTGTGGCAGAGGGTCATCGTGGTGATCCGCTCGCCCGCGTCGATCACGAGATCGCACCCCTTTTCCCCGGTGCCCGCGAAACGCCGCAGATAGAGCGACAAGGCCGCCAGTCCCGAGATCTCCACCGAACCCAGGCTTGGTTTGCCGGGCGGCAACAGGTTCAGGAGACTCGCCACGCTGGACGCTGGCACGCCGGCCGCCAGCACCGGCACCTCGGCGCGGCTCTCGCCTTCGAAGACCAGATGGCCGATCCGGGTCTCCGGCGGCCGGGGCACCCCGAGGAGATCGGCGAAGGCCGCTCCCTCGATCTTGTCCGCCGGCAGAGACAGAAGCTTGACACCCGCCTGAGGAAACGAGCAGGCCACCGCCGCGGACCAGGCCTGGAGGGGCTTCGGCAGCGCCATGGGCGCCAAGCTGCCTTTAGTCGCGGAGAGGTCGATCCGGGGCAGCAACCCGGCGGCCAACACCGTCAAGTGTCCCTGGCGATCGGCGCGCAGCCTCACGGCCTTGACACCCGACGCGCCAATGTCGATGCCCACCACGTCGCGCACGCGCGGCCGCAGCCTGGCGAAAAAACCTGCAAGATTGGTAGCCATGACGGAAATGAAATATCGCGATGCGAAGATTAAAGCGCATCCAAAGGTGGAAACCAAGAAAAAACGCAGCCCAGTCCGTCCGTCACGGCTTCTCTTCGGCGGTACTGCGGCTCTGCGATAAACCATTCGCCGCAGGCTGCGGGGCAGAAGACGCTCTGAACCAGCGGCCGACCGGCCAATCGAGCCCCCGGCCCAGCATGTAGTTGTAGGTCGCGAGGCGCAGACCCGCGCCGAGGCGCTCCCAGTCGGGCGCGCCGGGCTCCTCGTACGGAATCTCGTTGCGCGCGAACCGAACGCGGCCGGCGGGCTCCGGAAGCAGGCGGATGCCGACGCTCCCGGGGTCGCGGGCGAGCGGACTGTGGCACGTCAGGGCGAAACGGTGCCAGTAGGCCGAATGTAGCCAGCCACGGGCGAAGAGCCCCCGCACGAAATCGAGCGCCGCGAGCGCCTCGGCCCGCGTCTGCGTCGGGAAGCCGTAGATCAGGTAAGCATGCACCAGGATGCCGGCTCCGGCAAAGGCCTCGCAGCACGCCTCGACCTGCCGCATGGTGATTCCCTTGTTCATCAACTGCAGCAGACGGTCGTGGCCGCATTCGAGACCGCCCGTGACCGCGACGCAGCCGGACGCGGCCAGCGTCCGCGCCAGCGCCGGCGTGAAGCCCTTTTCGAAACGCACGTTGCCCCACCACACCAGATTGCCGGCGCGCGCCCGCAGCGCCTCGGCCAGCGGCCCCAGCCATCCAGGCGCGAGCGCCTCGTCCGTGAAGTGGAAGGCCGTGCGCCCGGTCTCGCGGCTCAGCTCCGCCAGACGGTCGGCCGCCGCCTCGGGATCGGGCGCAACATAGCGCGCGATGTAGTCGACCGACGTGTCGCAGAATCGGCACCGCCGCCAGTGGCAGCCATGCGACAGGCGCACCTTGAGCCAGCAGCCGTCGCTCCAGAGGCGGTGCATCGGATTGACCGACTCGACCATCGGCAGGTAGCGGTCCAGGTCGAGGGCCGCGAAGGCGGGATGTTGTGCGGCGGCGCTGTCGAAGGGTTCCTCCGCTTCTCCGGCATGGTAGACCACCCGTCCAGCCTCGCGGCAGTAGGCGCGCAGCGGGCGGAACGGCGCCTGCCGGCAGACGTGCGCGGCCAGGCGGGCCAGCGGCTCCTCGCCGTCATCGAGGCAGATGTAGTCCACCCAGTCGAAGACCGCGGGATCCGTCAGTTCGCGCAATTCGGTGTTGACGTAGCCGCCCCCCAGCGCGAGCCGCACCCCGGGCCGGCGCTGCCGCAGGCGCCGGGCCACCAGCAGCGCGCCCGGCAGACAGCCGGGAAACGGCACGGTCAGCGCCGCCAGCGCGGGGTCGTGCCGGTCGGCCAGGTCGTCGACGAGCGCGTCGAGCGCGTCGGTCACCAGCGTCGGCGGCGCGGCCAGCGCGCGGGCCAGCGGCGCGAAAGTCGGCAGGGCGACCGCCAGCCGCTCGCCGTACCGCGAGAAGCCGAAGCGGGGATCCAATCCGTCGCGGATCATGTCGGCCAGATCATCGAGCATGAGGCTGGCCAGCCACTTGGCGCGGTCGGCCACCGCCATCGGCCCCGCGGCGGCCTCGTCGAGACCCTGGTCGTCGACAGGCGCGAAACGCGGGCCTTCGGGCAGGAAGCCGCGCGTCGCCAGGCGGTAGGCAAGCTCGGGCTGCCGCCCCTGGAGAAAGCGCACCACGTCGTCTATGACGCGGAGGTAGTCCGGTGCGTGCCGCAGGAAGTGGCGCACGGAGGTCGACCGGCGTCCGGAATGCCGGGCGAGTTGCGACTGCGCGCGCGCGAGGAAAGCGGAAGAGAAGAGGCGCAGCACGAGCGCCAGGCTGAGGTCGGCCTGCACCGGTTCATACCCGCGCGCGCGCAGGCTCGCGGCCAGCACGGCCGCCGCCGGATAGGGCGCGTTGGTCTGGACCAGCGGGGGCGTCAGCAGCAGGATGGTTGCGGATGGCACGGCAACTCCCGCTCACTGTTTCCCGATCAGGGCATCGAGGCGGCCGAGCACGGCGGGGTTGCAGGTGCCGTGTCCCGCCTTTGGATCTAGGTAGAGGTCGCGCCGCGTGTCGGCCGGCAAGGCGTTGTATACCGCGCAGACCGAGCTGGGCGGACACGTCGTGTCCAGCAATCCCGTGGCGATCCACGTCTCGCACCGGATGCGCCGGGCGAAGTTGACGTTGTCGTAGTACGGCAGCACCTGTTCCGCCGCCCGCCCGAAGGCGTCAGATGGCGCTCCGTCCGTCGTCTTGATGACGTTGGGCCAGCCGTTGCGGCGTCCCCGCCGGAAGCCGAGGTGGTCGCTCATGGCCGGCACCATCGCCAGGCAGAAACTGGCATCAGGGTCCAGTGCCGCGGCGGCAAGCGACTGGAATCCGCCCTGGCTCTCGCCGTGCAGGAAGAGCACCTTGCCGTTCCATTCGGGCTGCTGCTTGACGTATTGCAGCGCGCGCAGGATTCGCAGGATCATGCCGCGCATATAGTAGTCCTCGCGGTTCTCAGCGTTCATCGAGGCGTAGCCCCACCCCTTGAGCGACGCACGGATCGCGGACTCCTCCTCCGGAGTCCAGTTGTTGCGGGCGGAATGGGGCGACACAATGGCGTGGATGGCGCAATCCGCGTACCACATGGTTTTCGGATGGGGCCCAAGACCGATGCAGCTGGCCCCCTGGAACTGCACCATGGCCGGCAGGCTGCCCGGTCGGGCGTTTGCCGGCATGCCCAGGTAGAGATAGGCATAGTTGGACGGGGCGTTCGTGAAGGGCGGCACAGGCGGACCGCAACTCAGCCGCACATCCAGTATCCGTTGTCCGCGCTCCGCAGGCACGTTCACCGGGGTGACCAGCGGCTCCATCGGGGTGGCGTTCATGGCGGCGATCTGCTTCGCCCAGAAGGCGTCGAAATCGGCCGGATCAGGCGCCCCGGGCTCGATTTTCTCCGGTTCCGCCAGCAGTCCGAGCAAACGTTTCTGCACCTCGCGTCCCTTTTCGTTCAGCAGGCGCACGGTCAGCAGTCCCCATCCCGGTATGGCAGGCGCATAAAGCGCGAGGCGCAGCGGCCCGTCGCCGGTCGTGTTCGTGCTGACCATCTCCGGCCGGCCATCGGCCTTGTAGACGCAAACAACCTGGCGGCCGGCGAGCGCTGCCGCCTCGTTCGAGACCGCGACCGTGACGGTCACCGGCGCGTCGCAACGGTAGACGTGCGAGGGTCGATCGGCCGAGAGCACTATAAAATCGGCGCCCGAAGCGCCGCTGGCTGCGCACAGGCAGGCGCACAGCAGGCGCTTGCAGCGGTGCTGCAAGCGCCAGGCACCAGGGTTCAGGGCGGCAGCGCGTCTTGAACCATGGTCCGAGATAATCTGTTTCGAAAAGACCTGCGGCATTTCTGACCCCCTGAACCCTGACTCCTGAACCCTGACCCCTCTCCTAAACCAGCGGTAGCAGTTCCGGCGCGACCTTGACCAGCAGGTCCCGGCAGCACTTGAGGATCTCATCCGACGACTTGGAGGCGCGCACCCGGTCGGCCAGCCCGCGGGCCTGGGCCAGGGTTGTTTTCCGGATGGCGTCCTTGACCACGGGAATCGCGGAAGGCGCCATGCTGAGATCGTCGATGCCCATGCCGACGAGCAGCAGCGCTGTGAGCGGATCCGAGGCCATCTCGCCGCATACGCCGACAGGGATCTGGCGGCGTCGCGCCGCCTCAACCGTGAGGTCTATCAGGCGCAGCACGGCGGGGTGCGTCGGCTGGTAGAGGTGGACGACATGCTCGTTGATCCTGTCGGCCGCCAGCGTGTACTGGGTCAGGTCGTTGGTGCCGATGGAGAAGAAGTCGGCCTGCTCGGCCAGCAGGTCGGCGGCGAGCGCGGCCGAGGGGATCTCGATCATGGCGCCGACCTTGACCGGCGGGCAGACCAGTCCTTCGGCGGTCACATCGTGCAGGCAGTCGTCGAGGATCTCGCGCGAGCGCCGCAGTTCCGCGACATCGCTGATCATGGGCAGCAGGATCCGGACATCCCCCTCGGCGTGCGCCCGGAGGATCGCGCGCAACTGGGCCTTGAAGACCTCCGGATGCCGCAGCAGGTAGCGGATCGAGCGCATGCCCAGGAAGGGGTTGGTCTCCTTGGGCAGGCCGACGTTGCCCAGGAACTTGTCGCCGCCGAGGTCGAAGGCGCGGATCACCAGGGGGCGTCCGCGCATGGCGCGCACGGCGGCCGCGTAGACGGCCGTCTGCTGCTCCTCGCCCACGGAGCGGCCGGATGCGAGCCAGAGGTATTCGGTGCGGAAGAGCCCGACGCCCTCGGCGCCATGGGCGTCGGCCATGCCCATCTCGTTGACGTTCTCGATGTTGGCGTAGAGCGGGATGCGGCGGCCGTCGGGCGTGACGGCCGGCTGGTCGCGGAGATGCTCCAGCCCGCGCTGGGCGTCGGCCCGCGCGGCCGCGAGGCCGTTGAGGTGCTTTAGATCCTTCGGGGCCGGGTTGAGGATGACGACGCCGCGCGCGCCGTCGAGGCCCAGCGTGTCGCCAGGCCTGGCCAGCGTGGAGATGCGTCCCAGGCCGAAGACCGCCGGGATCTCCAGGGCGCGGGCGATAAGGGCCGCGTGGGAGGTCATGCTGCCGCGGTCTAGGGCGAATCCGAGCACCTTATCGCGCGGCAGGGCGATGGTCTCGGAAGGTGTCAGGTTCTCGGCCACGATGATGCAGGGCGTGTCCCAGCGTTCAGGCAGCTCATCGGTGATGCCCAGCAGGTTGCGCATCATGCGGCGTCCGACATCCGAGATGTCGTCGGCGCGCTCTTTAAGGATGGGATCCTCCAGTTGCAGGAACTGCTTGATGAAGATGTTGGCGACAT
>CAYRPP010000049.1:0-9321 GCA_964426115.1 uncultured Lentisphaerales bacterium
AACCACAGCCTGCACATGAACGTCAGGCAGTGGATGTACATGCCGCCGTGCCCGCGCGATCCGAAGCTCACGCCTCCGTTCCGTCTGCTGGCCGTCGGCGCGGCGCTCAAGCGCAAGACGCTGGTGCTGACCGAACTTCAGCCGTCGATGTCGCTGACGGTTCGCTTAGGCTCCGCCGTAACCTGGGGCGGGACGGAAAGGGGGATGAGATGAGGAAACTGCAGATGGCCGTGATTTGGGCGCTTGCGTCTTCTTGTCGAAGTCGATTGCGGCGGGGATCATGTGCCCGGAATAATGTTGCATGCCTGCCGCAATACGGTATGCTGATTTCTCGTCAGCCGTGAGGATCCGCCCTCTTGGGCGCGGGGCGCTGGGCGGCACCGCGGTTGTTATGTTTTCATAGGCCTGAAGGCTACAGGCAAACGGCTTCTCGGCTGATTCGTTTTCTCGTCCGTGGGCAAGCCTATGGGATGCTAGTGGAAATCATCGGGGAGTAACATGAAGAAACGAATGAAGAAACGAATGATCCTGTTGTTTGTAGCGATTCTGGCGGGAGATGCCCTTGCCGCCGCGGATTCTGAATTCCATCTGCCGCCGGTTTTCTCGGATCATGCCGTCCTGCAGCAGGGGGTGGTCATTCCCGTTTGGGGCGACGGACCGAATATGGCGTGGCGGCTCAGCTGCCGTGTTGGGAACGTGGAGACCTGGACGCATACCGACATCGGCTGCCCCGTGGCCTCTCGCGCCGGGTCCTGGGAGATGAAATTCTATCTGCCGCCGCTGAAGCCGGGCGGACCGTATGAGATGGTTCTATCGAATCTCGTGACGCATGCCTCACACGTCGTCCGCGATGTTTACGTCGGCGAGGTCTGGCTGGCGTCGGGGCAGAGCAACATGGCCTTTACGATGAAGGATACCGGCAACGTCTTCCCCGAATCTCGCATCGAGTTCCTGCGCATTTTTGACGGCAGGAAGTGGGTTGTCGCGGACACGAATTCGGTGATGCGAAAGAGCGCCGTTGCGACTTATTTTGGCTACGAACTCCAGAAGGCGCATGGTGGCGCGGTCGGCGTGTTGAGTCTGAGCTGCGGCGGCACATTGGCCGAGAACTGGATGAGCCGCGGCGCCCTCAAGCGGTGCCCGACGACGAGGGCATGGACAGACGAGTACGAACTGGGACAGTCGCTTCCCGAGACCTGGGTCGACGAGCCGAAACCACCGAAGGAGGAACCGCTCGATCCGGGGCCGGCTCCTGAGACACGGGACTGGGCAAAGCTTGACTTCCCCGCCTCGGACTGGGTCAAGGGCGACATGCCGGATCAACTGCCGCCGGTTCTGGGCTTTCCGTTCAACGGTGCCGGATGGGTTCGCAAGCAGATCGAGATTCCCGAAGAATGGGCAGGACGCGACCTCCTGCTTCGCCTGCCGGCGATCGACAAGCACGACATCACCTTCTTCAATGGCGTGGAAGTCGGCCGGACGGGCAAGGGGCTCGAATGGGAGTGCTGGGAGACGAAACGCGTCTACTCCGTTCCCGGAAAGCTGGTGAAGGCGGGACGCGCCGTCCTGGCCATCCGCATCTGGAGCCATGTCTACGGGCTGGGCTTCTCGACGGGCGCGGATCATTTCTCAATAGCTCCAAAGGAGGGCGGTGATGCGGCACTTCAGCTTGAGGGAGAGTGGCTTGTCAAGATGGAGGTGAATGTCGGCAACCGCAGCGATGACGTCCGCCCGAAACGCCGTGCCTACGTGGACGGGCCAAGCTACGTGAAGCCCTCCGTCTGGTATGATCGGGCGCTTAAGCCGGTCATCCCGTTCCCGATTCGTGGCGCGGTCTGGTATCAGGGCGAATCCAATGCCGGCAACGTGCAACAGGCCCGCGATTACCGCATGACGCTCGCTGCAATGATCAGGGATTGGCGTGACCAGTGGGGGCTCGGGGACTTTCCCGTCGGTATCGTTCAGCTCGCGAACTTCTTCTTTGTCCGAAAGCATGTCGTGGACTGTCCGTGGGCGGAGCTTCGCTTTGCCCAGCTTCAGGCCTCGCGCGACATCCCCAATTGCGGACTGGTGAACGCCATTGACCTCGGAGAGGAACTCTCGATTCACCCGAAGAACAAGCGCGATGTCGGCCGCCGTCTCGTTCGCTGGGCAATGTCAGAAGTCTATGGCGATAGATCGTTCGCCCCCTACACGGGGCCACGCTACCTTTCCGGTTCGGTTGAAGACGGTGCCAAGGTCAGGATCCGCTTTTCGGAGACCGAGGGCGGCCTTGTCCGGACTGCACCTGTCGAATGCGCGTTCATCCGCGCTGCAGACGGCGTCTGGCATTCCGCCGAAGTCGCAGTTGACGGAGAGACCCTCCTCGTTTCCTCTCCGGACGTCTTGGAACCGGTGGAAGTGCGCTACGCCTGGTCGCAGAATCCGATCGGGGCGACGCTTCGCGGCAAGACAAGCGGTCTGCCGGTTTTCCCGTTCAGATGGCAGAAGGATTTTCAGTAAAGGAGCAAATGGTACGAAGAGCATCAACATGATGAACAGACAATTCTTCGGACTTGCGGCGGTCATTACCTTCGCTGGGTGTGGGGCGCGGCCGGCGTCTATGGTCAGAAGCAGAACGACAAGAGCTTTATCGTTCAGCTCAAGTCCAACGTGACCGTGCGCGGAGGCTTCGCCTGTACGGAAACCTCTGCGGACGAAGCGGATCCCGGGGCGAACGTCACGATCTTTACGCCGGACGGCGAATGGCAGTCGGGTGGACCGTTCGACGACTGGCGCATGGACGCGGCGAGCTGACCTTCCTCCGGCGTCAAGATCCGCGTCGGCAACACGATTCCCCCTGACTCCTATGAGAAGGCTAGTCAAGAGGTATCCGCATGGCGGATTCCACTGTTCCCGGATCGCAGCACGTCGCGCTTCCATCCGCACTCTTGATGGGCAATTGCTTACCCGGTGCATGGAACGGTCCGTCTTCGGGCTGCATACTGAATAGGGTTACTCAGCCACGGGTGCCAGACTACCGCACGTGCCGCTCGGCATATTGCGGTTCCGGTCAGACCTGGGCTGTTAGCCCGTAGTGCAGAACAATCCATGACGTACGCATGTCGGGGATGCCCTGTTCATGCAGCCAGCGGTTTGTCAGGGCACGTTGGACGATGCTGTTGACACTCATCCGCCAGTACCCCTTCCGGCTACGCGTGGCCATATGCACTTCCTGACGAAATATCGTCGCCCCGCCGTTTTCCGCTGGCCTTCCCGCCGCCGGTCGGGTACCTTTCGGTGTTGGCTTCGCGTAGTGATTCGATTACGTTTTCACGTCAGGTCCTTTCACAGGAGAGTTGTACTCCATTTACAGCGCGCCCATGCTGTGCGCGCACACTACGTCTTCCGCTACCTTGCACCCTGCGGGCGCTGAAAAAGAAGATGGCGGTGAGCAACATTATGAAGCTAAATACCGACGTATTGCCCGGTCATCTACCGCAGAAATTATGCATCTCCTTCTGGTATCACGCCTGGCTCGCGGCGGCACTGCCCGGCGCGCCCTATGAGGATCTGGAGCGGTGCGTGCGGGAAATGAAAGCGCGGGGGTTCAACACCGCTCGCGTGGGTGTAGGGATGACGTATGCCTTCCGGCTCGACGGCACTGCCCGCGGTCCCATTATGTTCGAGCCGCCTGTTCCCGGCTACGGCCAAATCGCATTCGCCGGTTACGGCGGGCGTCGGGATGTCCTGCAGCGCCTGATTCATCTGCTGGAACTGGCCAGAAAACACGAGGTGTGGCTCATCCTGACCAGTTGGGAGTATCAGGACAGCGCCTGCGTCGGCGAACCGGCAATCCGTGCAGAGTTGGCTTCGGTGCCAAAGTCGCGCCGATTCATGTACCTGACCGAGCAACATGATCGCTTGCTGAGGATACTGAAGTCAAAGGGGATGGCGGAACAGGTCGCTTTCGTCGAGATCCACAACGAACCGGAGTACAGCGACCTGCCGCAGGGCGCGGAAGGCAAGCATCTGCACGAGGAGGCGATCGCCTTTCTGCGCGCCCGACACCCGGACATCCTATTCAGCGCGGACTTCGCCAACCATGATTACAGCATTGTCCCGGACAATGCCCAGTTGTTTGACCAGCATATTTACGCCGGTGCAGGTTGGCACCTCGACCTCTACCGGCAGACGGCAGCCAACCCGGCCGTTGATCCGCGCAATCCGCAAGGCTTCGAACCGCTGCGACGCGTGATGAAGGATGACATCATTACACTGGATAATTACCTGGCGGCCGCCGGCAAGGTGGGCCGGGACGACAAGGCTGCCTCCGAAAGCTGGAAAAAGATGCTCTGGTTGTGGGAAAACATCGATGTCGCCAAGTGGGACGCGTTCATGGCGGAAAGTTTTGTGGAGTGGAAGGCCCAAATCTCGTGATCGGTCGGCTCCGGCAACGCGTACCTGACGCCAAACCGCCTGTGCGAATAGCGGCTGGCGCAAGCGTTCGTCATTTAGACGGTCCGGCGTAACGTGCGACTTCCTACCCGTCGGGGTACTGAAACCCGCTGTCGTGCAGGTCCCGGCTTTCTGGAAGATATAGGCGGGGAGCTGGCTACTCGCCGAGCAGATAGTGGTAACGCATGGCGTCGACTGTGTACTGGAAGCAGTCCCAGACGGCGAGGGATTCGGCGGCGACTTTCTTGACGTCGGCGTCGCTCATGTCCCATTTGACGAGCGGAAGATTAGCTTCGACCTTTTCGACGTAGGGCATCAGTACTTTTTCGTAGAACTCGGGATCGCCGGCGTCGGGATCGCGCCAGAAACCGACCGTGCCCTTGCCGCCGTTATGTCCGGGGTTCTTGGATCCCTTGTAGGCCGCCGCTGTCTTGATGATGACGTTGCGGAGGAGCGCGGTGCGCTGCTTGTCGTTCATCTGGAAGACGAGCGCGCCGAACTTGCTGCGTCCGTGGACGGAGTCGGTGCCGTTCCAGGCGGCGCCGCCGGCGCCCCAGTTGACTGCCTCGAACTGCCAGGCTTCGCCGTTGGCGGGCGCGAAGCGTGAACGGAACATCATCCATGGGAACGAGACGTAGGAGATGATCGTGTCGTCGGTGAAACCGGTGGCTGTGACCAGAAGTTCATTGTGGAGCTTGAACTGCTTGTAGTCGGGAGAGTCGTAGTTGGCATCCCAGAACCACATCTCTCCGTCGATTTCCGGACCGAAGCAGGTGTGCGGAACGTTTTTGCCGGTTGCGATGTAGCACTCAAATCCGCCGCGTCCCTTGCCGCCCTCGACTGCGCGGGCTTCGGGCGTGTGCTGGATGTACACCAGGTGGAGTGCTTTGGCGTCGCAGACCGCCGCGAGTTCCGTGTACTCGTCTGCATTGGCTCCGGCGTTCTTATCGACCGCGCCGCGTCCGGTGGCGACGTCGGTGTAGAGCATGTCGTAGTTGCCGCCGAACTTGCGGTCGAAGCGAGATGTCTTCACCTTGCCGGCCTTGATGAGCGCCAGGACATCGGCATAGCCGGTGACGGTCGCGTCGCTGAAGAAGACGTCGTAGGTCTTGTTCTTGAGGGGCACCTTGATCTCGTCGCGGTACGCGATGATCGCGGCGGCGAGAGCGGAACATGCGAGCGCGTTGGCCTCGCGGGCCGCGGCATTGAGACCGTCTACGATTGCGTCACCGGAAACCGCCTCTCCGCATTCGGCCGCGACAGCCTTTGCAACCTTGTCCGATGCGGCCTTGACGGCACCCTTGAGAGACTCGGGCTTCTGGCCAGGGTTGACGGTCTTGGTCATCGGGATTATATCCGCGACGTAGTTGAAGAGATACTTGTCGGCGGGTTTCATTTTCGAGGCGAAACGCGCGACGGCATACCTGGCGGTCGCGACAGCCTTGTCGGCATTGCCGGCGCGTGAGTAGAGGTGCATGCCGTTGTGGCACATCTTGACGTCGCGGATGCCGTTCGTCGGATCATAGCGCATCATCGAGTCGAACATGCGGGTGCCGATCTCGTAGTTGGCGTTGTAGAAGAGGTCCTCGCCATTGTTGGCGCTCCCCCAGACAAAGTCGATGTAGCCGCGGTTCTTCTTCGGATCTGTCTTCTCCATGATGCCGATGTAATTGTCAAAGACTGCGATCGCGGTGGCCTTGTCGGCGCTTTTGACGATGATTTGGAAGGCCCACTTCTGGAGGCCGGAGAACTCGCCGTCCGTGAGGGGGCGGTCGAGGATCGACTTGAGGTACTTGATCGCCTCGGGCGCCTTGTCCTTGATCTCCATGCAGGAGAAATAGTTGCTGAGCTGGTCGTGGGCCTTGGCGAATGCGCAAGCCTCGTCGGTGCGGCCGACGGCGAAGAGTGCTGAGTATTTGGAGTCCGCCCAGTCGTTGGTCACACCGTTGTATTTGCCGAACTTGAGGAACTCGTCGACGGCGTTGACGTAGCGGGGAAGGTTGCGGCTGCGGAGGGCGAGGACCTGTTCGCATCCGACGAGCCGCTTGACATAGTGCCCCTGAGTGGAGACATTTTCGATCTGGCGGATGCGGGCGAGAATCTTGTTGCAATCGACGACGCAACCGTCCGCATTGCGGTCGAAAACGACATCGAAGGCGGCGAAACCGGCGTCGACGCGGGTGTTCCAGAGTGCTTCGGCCTCGTCGAGAACGGAGAAGTAGAGCGGGAAGAGATCGGTCTTCTCCTTGGCCTTTTCCTCGGCCCTCTGCATGAGCTTGACGCGGATCATCGTATTCTTCGCCTTACGGGCGGGCGAGGAGTCCGCCTCGCGGATTTTCTCGAGGGCGTTGAATTTCTCGAGAACCTTCTTTGAGAATTCGGCGGTAGCGCCCTTGCCAGGTTTGGAGAAGAAATCGTAGGCGTCAAAGTACTTGTCCCAGGTGGCGTACGGGTTCTTGTCGGCCGCGATGGCGTCGAGGAAGGCGTAAGTGGCTTCAGCGTCTACGGTCATGTCGGCGGGCGGATTGGCGAGGGTGCTGAAGACCGAGAACACATTCGGCCAGGGATTGCGCGAGTATTTGTTCTTGAGGATATCGTCCTTCAGTTTTTCGTCCGTGATACCGGCCGCGTAGTCGTCGAAGACCTTGACCGCATCAACGAACTGGCGCTTGTCACAGAAGGCGCGTGTACGCGACTCGAGCAGTCTGAGCGTGGCCATGCTATCGGGAACCGGCTTGCCGCGATACTTGGCGGTGGCCTCGGCCGAGACCTTGAGGGAGCCGTCGGCATCCTTCGCCGCGAGGAGCGCCTCGCAGTTGGTGGCCGCGTTGAAGATCGCGGCCTCGTTTGCCTGCGCCTGCTCCTTGGCGATCTGCTCGGCCGTCTTGGCGGCAGCGGGAGCCGCGGCAGGAGCGGCGGGCTGCTGGGCCCAAGCCGGAACGGCGAGGAGGAATGCCGCGGCGACGACTGTTGCGTGGGAGAGAGTGGTGAGAGAAAGTTTCATTGATTGAGTTCCTTCTCCGGGAGCTTGCGGCCCATGCCGCGGTTAAGGAGGTCGGCGATCATGCGGATCATCTCGAGGCGGGCGGTGTTCTGGTCGGCCTCCTCCTTCTTGAGGGTGGAGAACCAGTGAAGCGCCTTGCGTCCCGCGGTGACCGTCTCGAAGTCGTCGTATGTGACGGCCTCGTCGGCGAGCATCTTGAGGAGCGAGGCATAGCGAATGTCGTCGATGCCCTCGCGGAAGCCTTCCCACTGGAGGGTGTCGATTACGCCGTCGTACTGGCCGTAGGCGAAGACCATCTCGCGGTAGGTCGTGGAGTCGTCGTTGAAATACCCGAGGTGGTGGGCGTAGTTGCAGGTGCAGGTGTAGCCGTTGAGGTACTGGAGGAGACCGTTCTGACGGCGGTTGAAGTCGGGATTCTCGGCACCGACGTGCTGTGAGGCGTACCAGCCGTTCTTCGCGCCGGGCTGTGTGCCCCAGAGACGCGGGAAGGTGTCCTCGCGCGGATCCTGCGAGGAGTTGTTCCAGTCCCAGAGCCAGCCGGAGGTGTAGTAGAGGCAGGCGGTGGCGGCGATGAAGAACTTGAAATCGGCCTTCTTATACGCCTTGAAGAGGTCGCGTTGCGAGAGAATCCAGTTCACGCCCGGCTCGTCGCCGTATCCCATGTAGAAGTTGTGGTGTCCGACAGTCGCGTCAGCCCAGCTGCGCTTAAGGAAAGCCGCGTCCTCCATGCTCGCGGAAGAACCGCCAGCCGGAAACATGCCGCCCTGATACGTGTCGCGGCGCATTCCTGCCTCGTTCATGACGTTGATCGTCATGAGGGTCTCGGTGTCGCAGTTGCCGCGGATCATGTGCATGTCCTGCCCGTGGGCGACCTGGTCGGCGAGAATCTTGACAAACTGCCTGCGCATGAGATCGAAGTCGCCGCCGTTCTCGCAGGCGATTAGGTTGCGGGAGAGATAGCTGTAGGAGCTCGTCAGGAACGGGACCTTGGTGTCCGCGTATGTGCGCGGCGCGGGAAGGACAAACGGCAGAACCGTGAGTTTGACGGGAACCGACGCGACTCTCTGGCCCTTGCTGTTGATGTCGATGCTGCCGAAGTAGTCGCCGGCCTTCTGGTCCTTGGCGACATGGGCGGTGAGGAAGAACTGCTTGAAGCGTCCGGCCTCGACGGAGACGGGCTGGATCTCGCGGGCGTCGGCGAATCCGGGAGCCATCGGCGAGAAGTCCTCGTGGTTGCGCCAGTGTCCCACGAATGCACTGGAGACCTCGCGCGGAGCTGTGAGCCAGTGCTCGTACGCGGGTTTGCCGGGGGGAGTGACGCGGGCGTAGTTGTCGAGCTTCTCCTCGTCGACGCGGATGAGGTCCTCGTCGTGGAGAAGCAGTTCCGGAACGAGTTTCTTGCCGCGGTCGCCGAAGTAGCAGAACCAGGCGTTTTCGTCCTGTATCCAGACCTTGATGACAGTCAGGTCGAGGTTCTCGCGCGGGAATACGGTGCCGTCTTTTGTGCGCAAGTCATTAACCCGGAAGTCGCACTTGCCGAGGTTCTCGAGACCGAGAACGACGAAAGAGCCGGGCTCGTACTCGTCGCGTGCCGCCTTGATGATGACTGTGCCGCCAGCCCGCCCGTCGGCCGGATATGCAAACGGAAGTCGCTGGACCGACGACATGGCCGGCACTGCATAGTGCACAGCCTGCGCGACTTTTTCTTCGGCAGAGAAGTCCGCCAAGACTTTATCGGCATTAGCCGCGCGTTCGCCGCCTCTGGCGCGCTCGCTTTTCACGTAATTTTCCAGCCTCGCGTCTGCCGCGAGAACTGTCGCCGCTCCGGCCAACGCGGCCATCGTACAAAAAAGCATTCTTTTCATGAGAATAAACCGATA
>CAYRPP010000050.1:0-9231 GCA_964426115.1 uncultured Lentisphaerales bacterium
TGCGCGCCCGGCCGGAGTGGGTGCTGCTCGACAACATGTCGTGCGAGATGATGGCAACCTGCGTCCGTCTGGCGAAGGGCATCTCGCTGACCGAGGCCTCCGGCGGCATCACCCTCGACCGGGCGCGCGACGTCGCGGCGACGGGTGTCGATGCTCTGTCGCTCGGATGTCTGACGCATTCGGCGCCGGCCATCGACCTCACGCTGGAATGGTCGGTCGCCCAACAGGGAGCGTAACCGATGGCCGTGCTTGTCATCGACGTGGGAAACAGCTCGACGACGGTCGCCTGCTACGCCGGCGGCCGTGTTTCGCGCGCGACCGCCATCGCCGGCGGGATCCGGGCCGATTCAGCGCGCTGCGCGGCCGCCGTGCGGCGCGCCACGGCGGGCCGGCGCGCCTTCGAGGGCGCCATGCTGGCCTCCGTCGTTCCGGCCGTCAATGCCGCGTGGACGCGCCTCGTCAGGCGCGAGACGGGTCTCTACACCCTGCGGCTGACGCACGCGATCCGCCTGCCGATGACGCTCGACTACGCGCATCCCGAGACGACCGGCGCCGACCGCCTGGCCGACATCGCCGGGGCCCTCGCGCGTTACGGGGCGCCGGCGCTCGTCGTCGACATCGGCACGGCGGTGACCTACGACCTGGTGTCGGCGGATCGGCGCTTCTTCACGGGAGTCATCGGGCCGGGCCCCGACATCATGGCGCGCGCGCTCTATGACTACACGGCGCTGCTGCCCGAGCTGAAATGGTGGCTCCGGCCGGCGCCGCGCCTGCCCAAGGACACCGACGGCGCCATGCGGTTTGGTATCGAGGCGGCCTTTTGTGGTACACTGCGGGAGACGGTCACGCGGCTGCTGCCGTTGCTGGATGGCGGCCGGCCGCGCCTGATTGCCACGGGGGGCTTCGCCGGGCGCTTCGCCCCGCCGCTGAACATGGACTTCATCATCGATCCCGACCTGACGCTATACGGGACGGGTTGGCTCTTCGAACACCAAAGGAAAACGACGTGAGATCACACAACTATGCCGTCATCCTGGCCGGAGGACGCGGCGAGCGCTTCTGGCCACTCAGCACAACGGCGCGCCCGAAGCAGTTCATCTCGCTCTTCGGCGGGCGCCCGCTGATTGCGCTGGCGCTCGAACGCCTTGACGGCGTGGTGCCGCCCGAGCGGACGCTGATCATCACCGCGGCCGACCTGTTGGAGGCGACGGCCGACGTCGCGCGGCAGTTACCGCCTGAAAACGTGATCGGCGAGCCGGTGCCCCGCGACACGGCGGCCGCCTGCGCGCTGGCCTGCGGCCTTGTTGCCGCCCGCGACCCCGAGGGCGTGGTGGCCATCCTCACGGCCGACCAGCTCATGGCTGACATCGAGACCTTCCGCCAGACGCTGCGCGACAGCTTCACCGCCGCCGTGCAGGGGAATTACATCGTGACCATCGGCATTCCCCCGGCCTATCCCGCGACCGGTTTCGGCTACATCGAGGCCGGCGAACTGATGGATTTCCGTACTGCCACGCGGTTCAACCGCGCGCAACGCTTCGTTGAGAAGCCCGACGCCCAGAAGGCGGCCCAGTATGTCGCCACCGGCAACTACTGCTGGAACGCGGGCATGTTCATCTGGCAGGTCCGGACGATGCGGGCGGCGATCGCGGCGCACGTGCCCGAATTGCAGGTGCTGATCGAGATTCCCGCCGCCGCCCGGTCATGCGAGGATCTACAGGCGCTACTGGGCGTGGCCTATGCCAACCTGCGCAAGGTCTCCATCGACTACGCCGTCATGGAGCGGGCCGAAAACATCGTCATGGCCTACGGCGCCTTCGGCTGGGACGACGTCGGCACGTGGCCGTCCGTAGCGGGGCACTTTGCGGCGGACGAGAAGAACAACGTCGTCATCGGCGCCAGCGAGACGATCGACGGCACCGGCAACATCGTGGTTTCCGAGGACCGCCTGACCGCGCTCATCGGGGTGCACGACCTCGTGGTCATCCAGTCGGAGAACGCCACACTGATCTGCCCCCGCGAGCGGGCGCAGGAAGTGAAGCAGATGGTCCAGCGGATCGCACGCCGTCCCGATGCCGGCAAATACCTCTAGTCCCCCGAAACGCCGCTTTCGGCTGACGATCGCCTACGACGGCACTGCGTACGCCGGCTGGCAGGTCCAGCCCGGCAACCTGACCGTCCAGGAGGTGCTGGAGGCCCGAATGGAGGCGGTCGTTGGCCACCCGTGCAAGGTCCACGGCAGCGGCCGGACCGACCAGGGCGTGCATGCCGTCGGCCAGGTGGCGCATGTCGACCTCGAGACGCGCATGCCGCCCAGGGCGCTCCGGCTCGCCCTGAACGCGCGGCTTCCCGGCGACATCCGCATCGTCGGCGGGCGCGTGGTGAACCCGCGCTTCCACGCGCGCCGGAGCGCGGTCGCCAAGGAGTACCGCTACTTCATCTGGAACGACGACCTGATGTCGCCGCACCAGCGGCTCTATGCGCTGCATGTGCGCCGGCCGCTCGACCTAACCGCGATGCAGGCGGCCGCGGCGCAGTTCGTCGGCGAGCACGATTTCGTCGCCTTCATGGCTAATCCCAACCGCGCGGTCGAGAGCACCGTGCGCACAGTGATGGAGTGCCAGTTCCGGCGCCGCGGCAAGCGGATCGAATTCCGGGTGCGGGGCAGCGGTTTCCTCTACCGGCAGGTGCGGAGCATGGTCGGACTGCTGCTGCGGATCGGGCAGGGAGCCGAACCGCCCGGAACTGTCGCCCAACTGTTGGCGGGCAAGGCGCCGCGTACCGCGCGCGTCCCGAGCGCGCCGCCCCAGGGGCTCTTCCTCTGGCGCGTCTGGTACTGAGCTGCTGCTTCTGCGCTGACCTTCCGTACGCCGTCTTCAGTTCTTCCACCAGCTTGGCTATCGTTATGGTGCGCGAGAAGCGAATGGCGCGATGCACATGATCCGCGACCCCGCCGGCTAGATAGCATTCGCATTCCGCGTTTCGCGCGACCGTCGCAAGGTAGGCGTGCAGCGCGGGCCTGACGGCAGGCGCAAGAAACGGAGCACGATCCTTTCACGGAAGGCGGCTGGCGCGCCGTTGACCCGGAACGGACGAACGATGGCGCATGTGGCCGTGCCGTCGGGTAGGATGAGGCCGCAGGTGGAACCGAATAGTTTGTCGGCGCACTTGCGGTATTTGGCGTCCCTTAAACGTCATCTCGATCGCGATCTGGTCGTCGCCGACGAGCGCGGTCCAATAGTGAGGCGTCACGTCGCCGAACATGGGGCGCTTGCCGAACCAAAAATCGTCCCAGAAGGTCTCCATGACGTGATTGTTACGCCAGTCGGGCGTAATCCGCGAAAACGAGGCCGCGCTTCGCTGGTTGTGGCGGCACACGCCGACGAGGTACTTGTCGTCGCCGGTGATGACGCCCACCTGCGCCATCAGCCGTGTGTAGACTGCCATTGCCGGTCATCCCAGGGTTCGGGATTGGCTTGTCGCCAGAGGGCGAGCTCCTCCTTCCACGTGCGCAGCTTCTCCTGGGGTATGGCATCGGCTAGCCGGAAGCAGACCCAGTAGATGGCGCCGTTGAGGTGCCAATGCGGCAGGCGACGGCGGGAGATCAGGATTTGCGCATCGCGAGCGGGGGCGGCAAAGGCGGGGGAGGTGAGATGTGGAGTGGCGATAGGGCAGGCAGGAATGCCTGCCCGAAACACTCAGACTGCGAGTTCTGTTTTGGCGTTTTGGCGAGCCACGCGGCAGCGAGTTCTGTTTTGGTGAGTTCTGTATTGGTGACAAACTCATTGGAATGTGCAAAAATAACCCCACGGGTTTTGCGTGGTGTTGTGACGTGTAGATAATGCTTGGGAATGACGGAAGGTTAGGGGGGCCCGTATCGAAGGTATGTGGCTTTTCTGAACGTCCTTGCGCCACTTCAAGCAAGCCGTCAAGCCCAGCCTGACGGCGGTTTGTGCAAGAGCTGCAGCAGGAGCGACCGATGATATACACGAAGCGTGTGCATCACGTCTGGGCCTTCCTGGCCTTGACATGTGTCTTTTCCGGCCATGCCGAATCGCCTGCACGCTGGCAGGCCGGCCTGCTGGGCGGGCAGCTCAATTCGGTCTCGCTGAATACCGTGGATTATCCGGCTTCGCCCACGGTCTATGCGGGGCCGCATTGCACGACCAACCGCAACGCGGCCTGCGGAAACTACACGGCCAGCGATACGCCGATCTGGACAAAGAACCGCACTTGGGTCTACTGGGGCCAGATGTACTTCGACGGCGGCGCCTATCGTTTTGGATCGTACATGTGCGCGCCGTTGCAGGTTAAGGTGGGCGGCGAGGTCGTTTTCATTGTCACGGAGAACAGCGTCTATACCCGATCGGAGATTTTTACGCCGACGCGCGGCTGGCACGCGGTCGAGTTTCGCTTCTTCTCGGGAACGGCATCGATCGCGGGCCCGGTCCCCGCCACGACCGCCTACACGTGGACCAGCACGTTCGGCTTCGGCGTCACCATGAAATATGCCGACATCCCCTCGCCCTACGGCTACCGCTATTTCTATCCCGTGGACGACGGCTCCCGCACGCTCTTCCGTCACGACGACGGCACGGGCGACACCGCCTCGCTTGATATCGACGCGTTTCCGTCCCGTTTCGGAACCCCGTCGCCGGATTACGGCTATGTGAACGGACTTACTAACAAGGAAGCCCGGATCTTTGCCGGCGACACCGCATTTGTGAACGAGACGCCGACAAACCGCATGCACTGCACCGGATGGCGGATCTTCAGCGGCGGCAGGAAAGTTGCCCATGGCGTCGGCACGAGCTGCTCGTACTCGCACAGCACCAACTATGTGAATCCGACGCTCGAATGGGTCTGGAAGGAGCAAAACCTGCTCGCATTCGGCGCGGGCGAGGGGGGAGACGTCAGCACGGCGGGTGGATGGTGCGACGAGGATGCGACGCTGACCGTCACCGCGACGCCCGACACGGGTTTCCATTTCTACAAGTGGGCCGGAGATGTCGCGGACGGACAGACGTTCGCGGCGACACTCGACGTTCCTGGCAACAAGCCGCGTGTCTTGACCGCCGTCTTCGAACCCGACGCGCTTCTGCGCGACAACGTCTACAAGGGCGTCAGCGGCGGCAACTGGGCCACTGCGGCCAACTGGACCCTGGGCGAGGTTCCGGGGTCGAACGACAACGTTCACATCCGGGCCTCCGTCAACGTGTTCTTCTCCAATGTCGTTGACATCGCCTCCCTCGTCATCTCGAATGGCGCCTGCCTCTCCGCCAACTTCACCGGCGCCAACATCGCGATCCGCGACCGTTCTGCCGTCGACACGAGCGGGAACACCGCCTTCGGCATCAGGGTGCGCGGCGACGTGACCATGCTCGGTACCGGCAAGCTTTACATCGGCGGCCACGGCCAGAAGGCGCCGTCGATTCTTGACGTCAAGGGTAACCTGGCCTTGTCAGGAACGGCCAACGAGCTGGCGCTCTACGCCTGTCCGACCAACAACAATCCCACGGACTTTCAGACCGGCGGCGCACGCGTCACGGTCGGCGGCAACACGACGATCGCCGCGGGATGCTGGATCTATCCGTTTACTGAACGGACAACCGGTAGCACGGTCATCTTCGACCTGCGCGATCTATCGGTGGCCGCGAACGGCGGTTTCAACGGCAAGGCGATCGGTTTTATCCGGGCAACGACCGTTCCGTGCAGCCAGGACACGGGGCTCTGGACCGGTGACGGACAGTGGGGCGCAAGCCATGGCGGCAACGGCGGCCTGGGAACTCCCGCGTATGACTACATGTATGCGCCGATCTACCCCGGGGCGGGCGGCAATGCCGGAAATGGCGGGGCCAATATACGCATCAGCGCCCGCGACATCGTCCTGGACGGCACGCTCGACGCGCGCCCAGGGAACGCCACGACTTCCGGCGGCGGCGGCGGGGTCTGGGTCACCTGTGACTCGCTCGCACCTTCGCCATCGGCAGCGATACTGGCCCAGGGTCTCGACAGCGGCCGGGGCGGCGGCGGCGGCGGACGCGTGGCCATAGGCCTGGGCCTGCTTCCGTACCAGATTGACGAGCTCCATGCGCGCGGCGGCACTCCCGGCCTTTTCATCGGATCGATCGCCGCGGTGCTGTCCCGGCCCCTGACCGTGAATGTCGCCGGAGGTCTTGGCGTAAGCGACAGCCAGAATGGTCAGCCTGGCAGCGAGTATGCCTATGTCAGCCTTGCCGATGAGGACTGCGTTGTCCTCGCGGTGAGCATTGACGCGGACCATACCGCAGCCATCACGGCCGATCCATCGCTCGGCTTCAACGTCCTCGCGGCCGGCACGAACGTGCAGAACGCCACCGTCGCCTCGCCGGCCGCGATGCGCGTGGACGGCGTCGAACGCATGTACTGCACGGGCTACACCTTCACCGCCGCCGATGGCGGCACGGTGACCGGAAGCGGCTCGACCATCGCGTCGCTGCCCGCGCTTGACGGCAATGCCACGCTGGTTTGGCATTTCTCCAACCGCGAATACACTGTCACGTGCAGTGTGCTGGGCGACACGGCCGGCACGGTGGTGGTTGGCGGTGGAAACGGCAACTGGATCGCCGAGAACGCCACCGCCACGCTCACCGCCACCCCCTCCGACGCCCAGGTCTACGAGTTCCAGTACTGGCTCGGCGACGTGCCGTATGAGAACCGCTATGACAATCCACTGGCGCTGGACGTCGACGCCCCGAAGACGCTGACGGCATTCTTCGGAAAAGTTGCAGGCGCGACCTACCGGAGCGCCGATAGCGATGGCGACTGGTACAGCGCCACACGCTGGACCCCGAACGGCATTCCCGGCATGCGCGACAAGGCGGTGCTGAACAGCGCCTCCACCAAGCGCAAGATCCGCCTTCCCGACTTCTTCGCGGTCCATGAACTGGTCGTCAGCAATACCTGCCTGCTGGTCGCCGCCGCGGACACCAGTGTCAACTCGACCTATACCGACTACCGTGGATTTGTGAGCTACCAGCCAGCCACGTCGCGCGACACGGCCCGGGTCCAGCCAATCGGCTTCGACGTCACCGGCAACCTGTTGATCGACAAGGGCGGCATCGTCTATGCAGGCGGTTCCGGACAGCTTGCCTATACCAAGGTCAATATCGACGGCGACCTTGCCGTGACGAGCGGCGGTCTGCAACTATCCGCCGGCGTTGTGATCACGAACGTCTTCCCGACGTCCGGTGCCAGTAACGACGGCAATTTCGTGCCATATACCGACCTGCAAGAGCTGTTCAAGGGCGATAACTTCCTCAAGGTCGCCGGCGGCACGCGTGTCGGGCCTTCCGGCAAGATCCACACCCTCAACGAATACCGTTGCGGCGCGGCGGTGCATCTCGACCTGGCGGATGTCACCGTTGACGAAGGTGGGCTGTTCACGGGGTATGTTGGTGGCTACAACCGCTTCGTCTTGGACAACAGGGTTTACACCATGTGTCCCGGCGGTCTGAAAATCGGCGATAACAAGCACGGTGGCAGCTACGGAGGACGCGGCGGCGGCCAGACCGTGAACAGCGTTTCCACGATTGTGCCGTACGGTTTCACCAACGCGCCGTTCTACCCCGGCTCGCCCCATGGCGCGGGAAGTTTTCGCGGCGGGGGAACCATCCGCATGGACGCGAAGTCGCTGACGCTCAACGGAACTTTGATCTCCTCCGGCTATACCGGCAACAAGGGCGCTTCGGCCGGCGGCGGTATCTGGGTGAACTGCGCGGAATTCTCCATCGGTGAGAATGCCGTAATATCCGTCGAAGGCGGCAGCGGCGTGCTCACCGCCGGATCCGGCGGCGGCGGCGGGCGCGCCGCAATCTGCATCGGTCTTTCGGACGACCAGATGCTTCAGATCTTCACCAATTATACCCATGCCGCGGAGGGCGTGACCGTGTCGTCGCTCGCCGAGAGCATCGGCGCGCGCTTCACCGCCGCAGGCGGCCCGGGGAATGCGTCTTATTCCCCCGGCACCGACGGCAGCGGCGTCTACATCATCAGCACCCTGGGCAAGAAAATCCTGAACATTTACGGCGAGCCGGCCAACTACGGTCTCGTGACGCCGGACTACGGTCCGCAGACTTTCGACAACGATGCAACTGTCGCCTTTTCCGCCCCGGAATACGTGCTTGTCTCCGACGACAACCGTTCGCGCAGGGTATGCCTCGGCTATTCCGTCACCAACGCCGCTTCGGAAGTGCTGGCGCAGGGAACCGGCCATGCAGGCTCGTTCACAATCGACAGCGACTGCTGGCTCGTCTGGAACTGGGATCTGCTGGAACACGAATTCGTCAGCTGCGCCGTCGGTGGCGGCATCCTCGTCACCAACGCCATTCCGAACACCGACAGCAAGTGGCAGCCAGATCAGGGCGCGATTTCCATCACCGCTGTCGCGGACAGCGGCTATAAGTTCGCGGGGTGGTACGGCGACGTGACGGACGGCGCCCAGAACAACGCCACGCTGTCGCTCAACCTTGACTGCGGTCGCACGGTCGGCGCCCTCTTTGTTCCTGTTGCGGCCGGTGCGCGCGAGTGGACGGGGCAGGGCGATGGCACGACCTGGATCGATCCGGAGAACTGGTCGCCGGTCGGCATTCCGGGGTCTGCGGAACAGATCATCATCACAAACGGCATGGTCGCGGCCAACCACTGCCTCGCCGTTGAAGTCGGGTCGCTCCATGTGGGCACCAACGCCACGCTGACGGTCGCCACCGGCAGCGGCTTCAGCACCTTCACCCATCTGCTATCCTGGGCCGTCCCCACCGACTGGCTTCCCTGTGCGCTCAAAGCGGCGGGAGATGTTGTCGTCGACGGCACGCTGGTTGTAGGCAAGAAGTATTCTCTGTCACACGCCGACCTGATTGTCAACGGCAACCTCTCGATCGGCGGCCAGGGCAAGGTCTATCTCCATGCCGGATACAACGACGACATCAGCTACAGCTCCTTCACGAACTGGGCTGTCGGCGGCGCGGGCGTGTGCGTTGGCGGCAGAACCGAACTGGCTTCCGGCGCCTGGATCTATCCGTGGTGCGAAGGGCTAAGCGGCGCGCCGGTTGTTTTCAAGATCGGCGACCTCAACATCGCCACCAATGCCGGCATCAGGGCCGTTGGCGCGGGCTGGTTCTGGACGACGATCGAAGGAGTTGATTTCGCCCGCTGGCCGACGCCGCAGATCGGCAATGTCTACACCGGCGGCGC
>CAYRPP010000051.1:0-9225 GCA_964426115.1 uncultured Lentisphaerales bacterium
TCAGGGGCGGCATCATGTACAACCTCGGATGCCACCTGATCGATTTCATCGTCGCTATGCTCGGCAAGCCCGACAAGGTTGCCTCCATGCTGAAGCCGCTGGCCGGCCACCGCCCGGACGCGACGCTCAACGCGCTGGCCATTCTCGACTATGCCCACGGCTTGGCCGAGATCCGTGCCTGCAGCAGCCGCCGCATCGCCGCGACGGGGCGCCGGCTCCTGATCTGCGGCTCGAAAGGGACGATCGAGCTCTGCCCGATCGAACGCTTCGACGGAATCAAGCTGGAACTCAGCCTGTCGCTGACCGAGCCGGCCGGCGGCTACGGCGCGGGCCTCCACACCGTCGCCTTCGGGCCCGTCCGCGACCGCTACGAGGAGCAGTTCCGCCAGTTCTTCCGCCTCGTCCGCGGCGAGACCGAGCCCGACCCCACGCTCTACGACCACGACCTCGCCGTCCACGAGGTTGTCCTGGCCGCCTCGGAAAAGTGAAAACTGATGTGCGCGTAGAAAACGGAGACACAATAGCTGCCAAGCCTTTCCCCGGCTTCATGCGCGGCATGGGCATCGGAGGATGGCTCACCAACTACAGCGGCGAGGTGGAGTAAGTAATGAAGGTCGCGCGCATCGTGTTTCCCGAACCCCGCCAGGCACGCCTCGAATTCATCGACGAGGATCTCCTACCCAGCGGCGATCTAGTCCTTGTCAAGTACGACTACTCCGCCATCAGCGCGGGAACCGAGGTGGCCAACTACCGCGCCAACACGTCCTACGCGCGCTTCCCCTTCTTCCCGGGATACAGCGCGGCGGGGCATGTGGTCGCAACCGGCCCGGAGGCCAGAACGCTCAAGGTAGGAGACCGCGTGATAGTGGCATGGTGCGGCCACCGCTCGCATTGCCTGAAGCGCGAAGCCGACCTGGTTCGCATCGACGACGCGAACGTCTCCCAGCAGGATGCGGCCTTCGGTCACATTGCCTCGTTCGCTTTCCTGGGTGTCCGCAAGCTCCGCATCCAGTTGGGCGAATCGGCCCTCGTGGCGGGCCAGGGCCTCCTGGGCGCGATTGCCGCGCAACTGGCGCGGTTGTCGGGCGCCTACCCCGTCATCGTCACGGATTATTCGGAAAACAGGCGGCATCTCGCGCTCAGCCTCGGCGCCGACTTCGCCTTCTCCCCCGACGAGAACGATCTGCCCCAAAAAATCCGCGCCGCCACCGGCTGGGCGCGCGCGCGTCCGGGGCGCGGCGAGTCCGTCAAGACAGGGCCTGACGTCGTGGTCGAGGTCACCGGTTACGCCGCCGCGCTGCAGCAAGCCCTTGAATGCGTGGCCTGGGAAGGCCGCATCGCGCTGCTCGGCTGCACGCGCGTCCCGGATGTCAACATCGACTTCTACACCTGGGTTCACCGACGCGGCATCACGCTCATTGGCGCCCACACGGACACCCGCCCGACTGCCGACTCCCGCGACGGCGCCTGGACGGAACGCGACGACTACCAGACGTTCCTCCGCCTGGTCGCCGCCGGGAAGCTGCGGGTCACCCCGCTGATCTCCGCGGTCGTCCCCCCCGCGGCCGCCACTGAAGTCTACCAGAACCTTTCCGAGAAATCCGAGCCACCGCTGGGCATCCTTTTCGACTGGAACGGCGTCTAACCGAGAGATAGCCACATGCTGAAGAAATGGATCATTCTTGCAGCGTTCATGGCCGCATGCGCCTGCCATGCGGAAACGGTGAACCTGACGGTGCTGCAGTCTACCGACATTCACGGCTCCAGCACAATCGCAAACCTGGCCGCCTGGATCGAACAGGAGCGCCAGACGGATCCGGATCTGCTGGTGGTCGATTGCGGCGACCTCTCCCGCGGCTCGTTTACGGCCTCGATGGACGGCGGCGCGTCGATGGTTTCCGTGCTCAACACCTGCAAGTACGACGTGTGGGTGCCGGGTAACCACGAGTTCCGGATCGGCGCGAAGGCTTTCCGGCGAAACATGGATCGCTTCACCGCCGGCGACGTTCTGGCGGCGAATCTGCGGTTCGACGCACCCGCCGCCGCGCCCCAACGCAGAATTCTGCCGTGGAAGCTGTTCGAGCGCAAGGGCCTAAGGATCGCCATCATCGGGCTGACGTCGCCGACCTACGACGAATGGTTCAGCCCTGCGCCCTATGCCGGGATATCCCTGCTTTCGCCGGCCGAGGCGCTGCCGCCCGTCCTGGAGGAGATCCGCCAGGCGAAGGCGGATCTGGTTGTTGTCGCCGCGCATCTGGGGACGGCCATGCCGGTCGAGGTTCAGACTGGAAAGGAATCGTTTGTGCCGTTCGCCGATGTACTCAAAACGTATCCGGAGGTTTCGCTGCTGCTGGCCGGCCACACGCATCAGACCGTGCCTGCCAGGGAACTGCATCCGGGAAGCTGGGTGGTGCAGCCGCCCATTCACGGCAAGGGTATCGCGAAGATCACGGTTGCCTATGACACGGCGGTTCAGCGTGTCGTGAATATCACGTCGGCTTTTCTCATGTCGGATGCGATCGAGCCGCTGGCGGACATGCCCGCCGACTGGGCCGCCAACAGTCAGAAGGCGGATGCGGCGAAGACGAATGTCCTGATCCGCCTGCCGGAAGAGATGTCGCTCGGATCGGCTGAAAAGGGCAAGGCTTCGCCGTTGGCCGGGCTGATCGCCCGATCCATGGCTGAGGCGACCGGCGCCGATGCCGCCGTGAGCCGGATCTATTCGCCCTGGCGGAACAAGGGCCGCGAACTGACCGCCCTGGACTTCCACACCATGATGCCGAACGAGTATTCGATAACGCTACTGACCCTGACGCCGGCGCAGCTGAGATCCGTTCTCCAGGAGATGGGCGGCGCGACCGGCCGTTCGTTCGGGCTGGACGAGGAGAAGCTCTCCGACCAGCCGATCACGGTCGCCTTCGACGCGTATGACGTGCATGGATGCGACGGAGCTTATCCCGTGCTGCGGACGATCGCGCGCTCCGGCACGGTCAACCGCCGGGATCTCGACATGTCGATCCGCGAGGCGTTTTGCGCATGGCTGATGCGCCTCTATCCCGCCAACTGATCAACGCGCGGACGATGCTGCTGCAGCAATTCTCATTTTGTCCACCGCGACCTCGTGCAGGGCATCGAAATCGCTATCGCTATCGGAATCGGAGTCGACTTCATCATCGATCCTGGCGATTTCGATCCCGATGACGATCCCGATCCCGATGAACCATCCCATATTGAGAATTGCTGATGCTGCTGCACGCCGTATGTACATCCTTCCCGGAATATGCAATTATACTTCGCTTAAGGATATCCCCTATGACACCCGTTGAAGTCTTCCGCAGCAAGCGTGCTTTCGTCTGCGACATGGATGGAGTGATCTACCACGGCAACCGCCTGCTGCCCGGTGCCCAGGCTCTGGTCGACTGGCTCTACCGGGAGCGCAAGGAATTTCTCTTCCTGACCAACAGCAGCGAGCGGACGCCGCGCGAACTTCGCGAAAAGCTGCGGCGGATGGGCATCGATGTCGAGGAGCGCCACTTCTACACCAGCGCGCTGGCCACCGCCTCCTTTCTCGCGTCGCAGAAGCCCCGCGGCTCGGCCTATGTGATCGGCCAGCCCGGGCTCATCCATGCCCTCTACGACGCGGGCTACTCGATGAACGACAACGATCCCGACTACGTCGTGGTCGGCGAGACGCCCGAGTACGGCTACGCGCGCATCGTGCGCGCCATCCGGCATGTGCTCAACGGCGCCAAGCTGATCGGCACCAATCCCGATGTCACGGGCCCCGCGGAAGATGGCCTCGTGCCGGCGACCGGCGCCTTGATGGCGCCGATCGAGCTGGCCACGAACGCCAGAGCCTACTATGTCGGCAAGCCGAACCCGCTGATCATGCGCCATGCACTCAAGCAGCTGGGCGTGCGCCGCGAGGAGACGGTCATCGTGGGCGACCGCATGGACACGGATATCATCGCGGGCATCGAGTCGGAGATCGCCACGATTCTGGTGATGAGCGGCGTCACGACCGAACGCGAGATGCTGCGCTTCGCCTATCAACCCGACTGCGTGCTGCCCGGCGTGGGCGGCATCCCGGGCTGACCTTCGCACAGGTGGCGGAAACCATCGGCCAGGCACTTAGGGGCGGAATGTCTACCTGGTCATGCTCCCTGGGCCTCCCGCGCATGGAAATACCGGTCGAACAAGCGGTCAAACAGCGCCCGCGAGACGTTCTCGTCGTCTTGAACTTTCTTGTAAAAACGGAAATTTGAGTCGATAAGCTCGTAGAGCATGTCGTGCGCAACCTGCTCGAAGGACAACCGTGCCGCGTCGCGTGAGCCGCTCTGCATCTGCTGCGCAAGCACGCCGTCCGCCGACAGTTGCGTCTCCAACTGCCTGATCACCACTTCATCCTCCTTGGTGAAATCCGTGCCGAACATCTGGTTCAACTCTTCAATAATCTTGGAGAGCGGCTCCTTTTCTCCCGCGCCGCCCGACGCGCCGCCTCCGTAGTTCCGCGGGTCGATCTCCACTACGCCGCGCTCAAGTCCCATCTCCTGCCCGCCCAAGTTCTTCGGCCTGTACTGCTCCATATCGACCTGGTTGAGTATCTCGACGGGGAGCGGTTCACCTTCCGACGGCAACTTCTTCACCAGAAAGCGGCTGAAGAGGTAAAACTTCTCAAGACGCGCATCTTTGAAGGCGACCAACTGCGAGAGGAACGCGTAGCATTTCACATAGTCCCGCAACTTGGACTTGAAATCCGCACGCGCCTCTTTTTCCAGAGCCGCGTACTGTTCGACAACGGGGTCCACGCACGCATGCAGGCGCTTGATCTTCGCCACGTCCTTGATCCGCGCAAACCGGATCCGGCAGAACTCGTCCACAAGCGCTTCGTCGTAGAGCTTCGCCTCGTCCAGATCGGCGCGGATGTTGTAGAGCGTGTTCGGATCCACTTCCTCCCTCAACTGCACCCTGTCGTAGTAGGTCTGGAACGCCGCCTTGATCGCCTTCGCCTGGTTCTCAAAGTCGATCACTACAACAGAGTCCTTGCCCGGCGGATGCCGGTTCAGCCGCGAGAGCGTCTGCACCGCCATCACGCCCGCCAGCCGGCGGTCGAGGTACATGGCCTGCAGCAACGGCTGGTCAAACCCTGTCTGGTACTTGCTCGCCACGATGATCAGCCGGAACGCGTCGCTGTCGAAGGCATCCGTGATAGCGTCGTCCGCATACCCTCCGGCGTTGAGTTGCCCTTCGCTGTATACGGCGCCCTCTTTCTTATCCTCAATTTTGCCGGTGAATGCCACGAGGCATCCGAAGGGCGCCTCGATCTGCTTGAGATAATCCCTGACCGCCAGGTAGTAGCGTACCGCATGCAGGCGCGACCGCGTCACGATCATCCCTTTTGATTTGCCGCCGTTCTGCGGGGCCATGTGCGTCATGAAGTGGTCCACCATGATCCGCGCCTTTTGCTTAACAGAGTGCGGGTGCTCCGCCACATGCTTCTTGAGCAGCCGCACGGCCTTTGTCTTTTCATACGCCGGATCATCCGCGATCTTCTTGAACAGGTGGAAATACTGATTGTAGGTGGCGTAGTTCTCCAGCACGTCCAGAATGAACCCCTCGTCAATGGCTTGACGCATGGAGTAGAAGGTGAAGGGCACCGTCCGCTTCCCGTCCGGCTCGCGTGTGGCGAACAATTGCAGGGTCTCGTCTTTCGGCGTGGCCGTGAACGCGAAAAAACTGACGTGCGTCATGCGCCCGCGCCGGGCGAGCAATTCGTCGATCTTGTCCTCCCAAGTCTTCTCCTCCTCGTCCTTGGCCTCCTCCAGCTTGCCGTAAGAGAGCACTTGCGTCACCTGTCCCGCCGTGTCGCCCGCCTGCGAGGAATGCGCTTCGTCAATGATCACGGCAAAACTGGCCGCGGGCAGCGTGCCGATGTCCTCCAGGATCACCGGAAACTTCTGGATCGTCGAGACGATGATCTTCTTCCCGTCTTCCAGGGCCGCCCGCAACTGCCGCGAGGTCCGGTCGATGTTCTCCAGCATGCCGCGGGCCGGCGTGAAGTCCTCCAGCGCCGCCTGCAACTGCCGGTCGATCACGCGGCGGTCGCTGAGCACGATCACCGTTTTGAACACCACCGTGTTATCGTCGCCATGCAGCGTCGCCAGGCTGTTCGCCAGCGTCGCGATCTCGATCGTCTTCCCGCTGCCCGCGCTGTGCTGGTTCAGGTACGCATACCCCGGCCCGTGCGTCCGCGCGTGCTCCGTCAGCTTGCGCACCGTCTCCAGTTGGTGGTAGCGCGGGAAGATCTGCGCCAACCGCCCGGTTTCCTTGCCCTTGCGGTCCCGTTTCTTCACGATGCGCATGAAACGCAGCACGATGTCCATCACCCGTTCGCGCCGCCAGACCTCTTCCCAGAGATAGGCCGTCGAGATTCCCGTCATGCGCGGCGGGTTACCGGCCCCGCCGTCCCACCCTTGATTAAACGGCAGGAACTCCGTCGACTCCCCCTCCAGGGCGGTTGTCATGAACACGTTCTTCGTGTCGACCGCGAAATGGGCCAGACACCGGCCGAAATGGAACAGCGGTTCGCGCGGATCCCGCGTTTTCCGGTATTGCCGCACCGCATCGAGGCACGCCTGGCCCGTCAGTTCGTTCTTCAGTTCCGCCGTGAACAGGGGCAACCCGTTCAGGAATATCCCGAGATCCAGCGCCCTGTCACCCTCCTTCTCGTATCTGAGCTGGCGCATCACCTGGAAGAAGTTCGCGCGGAATTTCTCTTCCAGATCCGGATTCAGCCCGCTCGCGGGCGGCATATAGCAGACGTCGAAGTGGTGCCCGCTCTCATCCACACCCTTGTTCAGCAGGTGCAGCGTCCCTTTTCTCTCGACCACGTCGCGTATTCGCCGGCACAGGCTCGCTCCCGCGTCCGGCCCCTTGGTCTCACGGTACGCCTTCCACTGGATCGGCTGCGTCACCTGAATGAAGCGCACCGTCACGTCCGGGATCAGGCACAGTTCCCGGTCGTACTCCGTCGGTTTCACCGCCGTGTAGCCGTGCTCCAGCAGCGCCTCGACAACCGCCGCCTCCAACGTGGATTCCCGCACTACGTTATCCATATCACACGCTCACTTGCACTCATCGTTCCTCAGCTATCCTGTCGGGCAGGAACCTATTCTGGTATTTCGCAAAAATATGGCTTGCGATCTTCCGGCCAGCATCCTTCTGCGAAGCGATGTAGAGATAATACACGGTCGCCCCGGTGCTCTGTCGCATCGCTAACGGATTTGGCACATGGGCGAAATGAGCCACGTCTTGAAGGCGTCTGCGGAATGCTTCCGCAACTTCCTCATTCGACGACTTTTCCTCAATGTCGCCGAATAACCCCATCTGTGCGGCCTTCTGAGCCGCAACATGCCGCCAGCTTTCATCGCCCCAGAAGAGCGTCATTCGCTCGGCCTGCTCAGGCCGCGGTTTCTTCGGTGGGCGAAGGAAGACATTCATGTTCATGTCCATAATCATGAAGTTCAGCACGATGTCTACCGTTCCCAACTTCCCAGCCATCTCGATGACTCGCCAGTCCAGATTGATCGCATAAGGGTCAAGGAAGCAAAGGGCACGTCTGTACTGTCCAAAGTCGATCGTAGGCAGCACTTGCTCAAGCAGAATCTTGTTACAGTTCCCGTGATGAAAGTGAACATTGCGTCCCCTAACCAAGGGACACTGCCGCAAGACATCGAGTTTCGCGCTGTCCATATCAATGAAATGATACTCAGAGAAGGCCGGCTCCACCTCGAGGGCACGGTACGGACTTCCTGGCACAAGCATATTGCTGTTCTTCGTCAAGTGCATTCCCGCCCCGGAAAAGGCATCGATGTAGACATGTCGGAATCTGGGAATCCGTTGCTGTTGCACAGATAGGATCTTGCTGTACTCGCCAGCATACCGCCGAACGATGTCCAGTTTCACTTCCGACCAGTATCCAATCTGGTCCAACTTCACGCCATTGCCCATATTGCCTCCGCCATCATCTTGTGCCCATAGCCGCGCCATGTTTAGATCGGCGCAGCCCGCGCCAGATCATGCTTTCCCAGCAGGGAGATCGGAAGAGGAGTCGACACATTATTCGTTGCAGGGACAGCACCCTCCTTCTCGCAACACAAGAGGGCCATGCCTGCCACGTTTAGATCATGGTACCGCTGGAACTCGGCATCCGTACCCCAGGGATGCCCCGGGGTGAAATCACCCTTGATCTCATCCAAAAGAATCTCTTCGCGCAGATCAAGAATTCCTTCCTCGACCAAGGGATCATCCGAGTAGAAACTAGAGATGCCATGACCCCCACCGCAGGCCATGGAAGATACAGGGAAATGAAACACTACCTTGTCAAAAAGCAGGCAGAAAAGAGTCTTCACCCACTGGTTCTCAACAAGATCAGACGGATAGTACGCTGCGACCCAGTCCTGCTTCATGGGAATATGCTCCTTATTGGTGGTGTCCCCCAACAGCAATCTTCCCTGTTACCGCCGCCGAAATCAAGGCTGTGCGGCGCTCGCGAAGCTTGGTAACGAGTTGGCGAACCTTTACAACGCTTTCGTCTGTGCGACTTTTCAAAGCTCGGAGGCTCGCCACGATGGCCGCTTGTTCGGGCTGGGGTGGCACCGGCACACGGATGTCCTTGAATCCATCCCAGTACAAACGAAGTCGATCCCACACAATGCCATGCGACCTTCCTATGACCTCAACGAAAAAACGCTCGGTGTGAAACAGCGCGTCATAATACTCCACAACCGTGTTGCCAATGTCATGCGCAACCGTGTAGTCGGGGCTCACCAACCCGTCAACCGGCGCTACCCCCACAGCACCTTGCCACATGCGCATCTTGTTGAACGCTATATCACCCTTTCTCGCCACCTTGTAAATGTTGAAGTCCGCAGCCATAGTTTCGATTCGACTGTCAGAGAACTCCCGCACGGTCACACCACTGCTTATAGACACGTTCAACAACGGGAGATTGGGCTCCGCGCGCTCATCACGCTCCCTATACAGGTATGTGAGTCGGCTTACATCCCAATGCTCCGGTATCTTCCCCAGCCAAGCCACGCCCGACTCCTTCAACGGCACGTTCGAATTCAGTCCCCGCGTCACCGCCTGCGCAATCACCGCCTTCCGCTTCTCCTCCAGTTTTTCGAGCAGCCGCTCCTGTCTCTCGATCAGCGCGTCAATCTT
>CAYRPP010000052.1:0-9200 GCA_964426115.1 uncultured Lentisphaerales bacterium
CTGCGCGATCCAGATGGCCAACATCGCCACCCGGCTGATGATGGGCCAGCCGATGCGGGCGCTCAATCTCGCGGCACGCCGCATTCCGCACTTCGGCGCGAAGGAGGCCGTCTTCCCCTTCGACAAGTTCATGGAGGTCGACCCAGTCCTCGGACCGGAGATGCGCTCGACCGGCGAGGTCCTCGGAATGGCGAAGTCCGCCGCGCTGGCCTTCTACAAGAGCCAGGAGGCGGCCAACGCCAAGCTGCCGGACGACGGCGCGGTCCTCATCAGCCTATCGGAGAAGAAGGAGAACGCCGGCCGCGCGGCCCGGGAGTTCGCCGACCTGGGCTTCAAGGTCTACGCCACCGAGGGCACGGCCGCCTTCCTCGCGCGCTACGGCGTGCAGGCCGAGGTCGTGCGCAAGATCGACGAGGGACGGCCGAACGTGCTCGACTTCATCGTCAACGGCCAGCTCTCCATCATCATCAACACGCCCAGCCCGCGGCGCGACTCGCTGGCGGACGACGCCAGCATCCGCAAGGCGGCCCTCAAGTACAAGGTACCCTACATCACGACGGTGGCGGGGGCCCACGCCTCGGCGCAGGGCATCACCGCCGCCCGCAAGGACAAGGGCGCCGTTCGGTCGCTGCAGGAGTACCACCGCGCCATACGCTAGCGTTTGACGCGCCTCAGGAGAGATCAGAGATGGGATTTGTCCTGCGCTACCTGGCCACGGCCATCGTCGGTACCCTGGCCATCTACTACGGCCTGCCGCGGATCGGGCCGCTGCTACCGGAGACCGTCGGCCGCATGCGCCATCCCGCGCCGGTGCGTGTAACGGCGCCTGTCCCGGCGGCGCCGTCGGCGTCCGTCGTCATGGAGCTGCCGGAGGTAGCTGAGACGTCGGCGGTCTCCACGGACGTGCCTGCCGATCCCGCGCCGGATGCACAAACGGGCCTTCCCGACGAAGAGGCCGCCACCAACGGATTGCCCGCGGCGGCGCCGTCGCCCGCCCCGGAAGTGTCGCCCGCCCCGGTGGTTGTCACAACCCTCGGCTATACGCCCTCCACACAGCTCATCCGCGCCTCGGGCGCTGACATCACCCACTGGGGCGTCACGCTGAACCACGCCCCCTTCTTCGAGAAGGACGGCAAGCGGCGCGATGAGATGCTGCCGGGCGGAACGCTTGTCGAGCAGATCGCCACCACCTCCTCCTCCAAGGGCGAGATGGCCCTCTGCCGCGTCTGGCGCGGTTCGAGCTGGTCCGGCCCCTACCTGGTCGCCACTGCCGATCTCCTGCGCTTCAGCGGCGGTCGCGACGAGGTCGACGCCGACGAGTTCGATGTCCTGCTGCGCTATGCCGGACTAAACGCGCGCGCCGAGGCCCGCAGACGCGAACTCGTGCGCCTGAGTGTCGACGCCAATCCCCACACCGCGCCGCTGCGCCGGTGCAAGGAGGCCTACGACGCGGCCCGGGGCGAGGCCGACCGCCTGACGCGCGCGCGCGACGCGGCGCGGGGCGCGGAGCGCGTCCGGATCGTGGATGAACTGCGGCGCGTGAAAGAGCAGGAACCGCGGATGCGACGAGAACTGGAGTCTCTCGCCCGGCAGTACGAGGACTGGAAGGCCAATAACGAGCCCGCCGCCGATCCCGAACGGGACGCCGAAGTGCAGGCGCTCACGGAGCAGATGCAGGCGCTGCGTCCACGGCTCGGGAACTTCGGCCTGTAGCGCCTCGACAACAATGCCGCCGTCTGCCAGTCACGAACCCATGCAAACAGCCGGCACAGAGACAGCCTTTGGTACGCGGCAGGTGCGCGGCCACTGGGTACCCTTCGCCGTCTGGGTGAGCGTTCTGCTGCTGCTGCAGGCCGCGGGAGCGGTCTGGACGCTGCCGCGCTGGATCCATCCCGTCAGCTATGCGTCCAAAGCGCTGCTCTGCGCCGGCCTGCTGCTATATTACCGTCCCTGGCGCGGCCAGCCCGGTCTGCGCGCGTCGGACTGGGGGCCGGCCCTGCTGGCCGGCCTGCTGGTCGCCGTGCTCTGGATCGTCCCCGAGACGCCGCTGGCCGGACGCCTCTGGCCCGGGCTGCAGGCCTTCTACTACCGCTGGCTGGTCGCCCCGCTGGGGCGTTTCCCCGCCTGCTTCGACCCCGCCGCCTTTCCTGCCCTGCCGTTCAACCACCCCTCGCTGGTCTACGCCCCGTCCGAGGCCGGCTGGGTGCTGACAACGCTCAAGCTGCTCGGTTCGGCCGCAGTCATTGCCGTGATCGAGGAGTATTTCTTCCGCGGATTCCTATACCGATGGATATGCGGGGCCGATCTCCGCGTTCCCGGACCGGGAAGCTACGACGCCGCCGCCTTCTGGATGGTGGCCGTGCTCTTCGCCATCGAGCACGACCGCTGGCTGGCGGGTTTGGCGGCCGGGATCGTCTACGGCGCACTCGCCGTACGGACGCGGCGGATCGCCCCGGCGGCGGTGGCCCATGCGGCCACAAACCTGCTGCTGGGGCTCTATGTGATCGGCTCGGGGCAGTATGGCTTCTGGTAGCCGCCGGGCCCGGATGCCGGAAAGGACGCACGATGGCTGAAGCCAGGTTGAACCCGGAGTACGCGCGGCGCATGCTGGCCGTCGCGCTGCTCATGGCCGCGCTGTCCGCATGGTCGTTCTACGACGGGCTCGCCGGCTGGCCGCGACTGAACGCCCGCATGGCGGCCGCGCGCCCGGCGCTGCTGGCGACCAACCTGACCGCCGAGGCGTGGCTAGACGGCGAGACGCCCGCCACGCGGCCGTTGCACCGGGTCTTCGCCGCGCAGGGGCTGACGCCTCCGCGCAAGCTGGTGCGCAAGCTTGGCGAACTGCGTCTCCCGCCGCGACCGGAAGACCTGAACCAGGCGCTCTCCGATCAGCGCGCGGAGGTGCGCCGACTGCTGGAGGCGCCGCTCTACGGAGCGGAGGATCTGCGCGACCAATTCATCCAGGGTGGTGTCACGCTGCTGCTGGCGCTCGCGGCGGCGGCCGCCGTGGCCGACAAGCGCAGGCGGGTCTTCATCGCCGACGAGACGGGACTGCACGGCAGCGGGTTTCGCGGCCGCCGGGCCTGGCCCGAACTGGCGGCGGTCGACTGGCAGCGCTGGGATACCAAGGGGATCGTGGTGCTGACCTTCGCCTCGGGCGTTTCCGTGCGCTGCGACGGGTGGCACTTCGCGGGCATGCCCGGCCTCCTCGCGGAGATCGAGGCGCGCCGGCCCGACCTCGCACGTTCGCGTTGAGCGGTCAGCGGATCAGGCCGGCGAGATCCCGAAAGACGCCGCAGCCACGGGCGATGGAGGTTCCCCGCGTGCAGGGGTTGGTCTCGTTCTGGATCGACTCGAGGCGCGGGCACTGGCGCAGCTCGGCCATGTAGGCCGGCCAGTCGGTGTTGCCGTCCCCCGGCAGGAGGTGCTGGTCGCCCGTGGCGTCGTTGTCGTGGACATGGCAGGTAACGATCCATGGCGCCAACATTCGAACGGTTTCGGCGAAAGGCTTCAACACGATCCTGCCGTTCCAGGCCTTCTCGCGGATGCCAGGGTGAATCGCGTCGGCCGCGCGCGGCGCTCCGGCATCCATGATGTGCGCATGTCCGATATCCAGGCAGCAGGCTATGTGCGGCGAGTTGAAGTGCCGGATGCAGCCCGCAACCTCTTCCGGCGTGTTGGATGGTTCGAAGGCGTTCTCGACGGCGATGATCATGCCGAGCGACTCGGCTGTTGGCAGCAGCGACTCGAGCGTCCGGAAGGAGCGTTCGCGCAGGTCGTCTGTATGCACGCCTCCGTTCGTGTAGTTGGGAGCGGCCCCGATGTGCATGGTGTAGGTGCGCACGCCCAGGTCGGACAGCATAGACATGCAGAGGCGGTGCCCCGCGATCATGTGCGGGCGCCGCACGTCGTTCTCAATGTCGAGATCCCAAGGCAGGCTCCACGGCGCGTGGGCGTCGCGCATCACGAGTCGGTGGCTGGCCAGTTTCTGGCGCAGCGTGGCGGCGAAGGCGGGATCGCCGAGGATGCGGTTGCTCCAGACCGTGGCAGCCGTCAGCGCCTCGGCGCCGTTGTCGGCGAACTCGGCGAGCATGGAATCGAGCAGGGTGTCACCGATATACTGCCACTCGAAGAAGTGGCTGACGATAAACGGTGCGGGCTTTGCTGCAGAAGGAGTCTTCATGGGTAAAAAAAACTAACAGACCTCTGCCATGGAATCAAGGTTCGGCTGATGCCAGCGCACAGCTTCGGATGCTTTCGTGAAGCCTGTCACTCCTTGACGATCAGAACGACCTTGCCGAGGTTCTCCTGGTTCCGCAGGATGGCGTGTGCCGCCTCGGCCTGGGTGACCGGCAGGGTCTTGTGGATATGCACCTTGACCGCGCCCGCGGCCAGCGCGGGCCACAGCCGATCCTCAAGTCCGGCCAGTATCCGCGTCTTCGCCTCCGTGCTCCGGCTGCGCAGCGTGCTGCCAATCAGCTTGACGCCGCGCCGGAAGAAGTCGTTCATGTCGATCTCGGTCCGCGGGCCGCCCATCGTGGCGATGACGATCCAGCGTGCGCCGCGTGCAAGTGTGGCGAGGCACGGGCCGAGCGCCGGTCCCGCTACGCAGTCCAGCCCCACGTCGACCGGATTCTTCGCCAGCACCTCGGCGACATTCTCCCGGCGGTGATTGATCACAACATCCGCGCCGAGGCGCGCAACGAAGGAGGCCTTCTCGTCCGAGCCGACGGACGTCACCACGCGGGCGCCGAGTGTCTTGGCCAATTGGATGGCCGCCATGCCGAGACCGCTGGCGCCCGCCTGGATGAAGACGGTCTCCCCCTTCTGAAGCCCCCCCTCGATGCAGAGGTTGAGATAGGCCGTCGCGAAGGCCTCGGGCACGGCGGCCGCTTCCGCCATCGAGAGACCGGCGGGGACCGGCAGCACCAGTCCGGCGGGCACCGCGACGCGTTCGGCATATCCGCCGCCGCCAAGCAGGGCGCAGACACGGTCACCAGGCTGCCAACGGCAGCCGGCCGGCGCCTGCAGCAACTCGCCGGCGACTTCCAAGCCCATCCAAGCGGGCCAGCCCGGAGGTGGCGGGTAGAGTCCGTCGCGCTGCATCAGGTCGGCCCGGTTCAACGCCGCGGCCCGGATGGCGATCAGAACCTCGTCTGCCTGCGGAACGGGATCGGGCACCTCGCGCCAGCAGAGCCGCTTGTCGTTCTCAACCAGTATGGCATGCATAAGCGCATTCTAGCACAGCCAACGTGCGGAACAAGCTTCCATTCAAGGAGTGCCGACGGCTTGCGGCGCCAGCACGACGACGTACCCATCGGCCGTGACGACCATGACGCCATCCGCCGCTTCAGGCGCCGCCACGGGTGTTGTCAGCGGCTGCCCGAAGTCGAAGCGCATCGTTGGCGCACCGTCATCCGGGCGCAGCAGGTTCAGCACGCCGTCGGCGCCGGCAAAGATCACACCGTGCGCCAGGAGCAGGGGATCCAGCGGCACATCGACCAGCGACCGCCGCCAAACGACGCCCCCGTCCGCGGCCCGCAGGGCCAGCACCTCGCCCTCCCCCGTCCCCGTGAAGACGACATCGCGCGCGGCATCGGCCACCGGTGTCGCGAAATAGTCCGTCGCTCCCAGCGCCGCGCGCCAGACCACCGAGGTCGCGGCCAGGTCGACGGCCACGAGCGTGCCGCCGCGTATCCAGAAATAGCCCCGGCCCGCGTGCAGCGCCATGCCCCCCGCCACCTGCGCGTCGGCGCCCAGCGGAATGCGGCCCAGCCTCCGTCCGTCCGCGGCCTGGAACAGATGAATGGCCGCATCGCAGTTGCCGAAAACCACGACGCGCCCCTCGGACGCGGGCGGGCCGTCGGTGCGTCCACAGGCTTCAGATTGCCAGAGGGCACGCCCATCCGCCGCATCGAAGGCCCGTAGGATACCTTCGGACGCGTCCATCGTAAAGATTCTGGCAATCCCTTGCGCCGTGTCATTTGCGATCACCGGTGCCTGGGCCAGCTCGCCCGCGCGCGCATCCCGGAACCAGACGACCGCACCATCCACCGCCTGCAGCGCCCGGAGATTCCCTTCCTCCTCGGCCAGGATGACGTTTCCCCGCGCCGCGACCGGCGCCAGCCAGCGGTTCCCCGCCTGCTTCAACGTCCAGCGGCGCCGGCCGTCGGCATTCCAGGCGACAACACTGCCATCGCGGAACGCAGCGCACCAGCCATCGCCCATCCAGACCGGCGGCCCGACCGGCGGGGCGCCGACCGGGTCATGCCAGCGCTCCCTCCAGCACTCTACGACCTCCGCGCCGCCCGGCGGCGGTTGCCGTCGGGACGGCCGGAGAAACCAGGCCAGCAGTCCCAGCAGCAGCAAGGCCAGCAGCAGCAGTGCGCCGCGCAGGAAGGGTCTGCTCATTTCGCCCGTGTTCCTCCTACTGCGCGGCGGCGCGCTTGAAGCTTTCGGCCGAGCGCGCGATAGTTTCAGTCTCGACGCTGAAGCTCAACCGGAAGAATCCGGGACACCCGAAGCCGCGCCCCGGCACCGCCAGTATATTCTCCTTGAGGAGGCGCTGTACAAAGGCCAGGTCGTCACCGCCGGGCGCCTCGGGGAAGAAGTAGAAGGCGCCCCGCGGCAGGGCGTAGCGGATGCCGGCTGCGTCGAGCACCCGCGCCATGAGGGCGCGGCGCTCGGCGTAGATGGCGAGGTCGACCCCCTCGCCCAGCAGCATCAGGGCCAGCTTCTGGCCGATGACGGGGGCGTTGACGAAACCCAGCGTGCGCGTGGTCATGGCCACGGCCTGCATCAGCAGAGCGCCTTCGGGCATGCCGGGGTTGATGGCCAGATAACCGATGCGCTCACCGGCGATCGAGAGGCGCTTCGAGAAGGAGCCGACCACCACAGCGAACGGGCTCAGGGGCAACACGGGCGGCACGACGGCGCCATCGTAAGCCAGAAAACGGTACGGCTCGTCCGAGAGCAGGAAGACCGGCCGCTCGCGGCGGCGGTTGATCTGCGCGAGACCCGCCGCCAGGCGCGTCAGCGTCTCCGACGGATAGATGCAGCCCGTCGGATTGTTGGGAGAATTGAGGAGTATGACGCGCGTGGACGGTCCGACCGCGGCCAACATGGCCTCGACATCGAGGTCGAAGGCTGGCCGCTTGGAAGGCAGCGGCTTGAGCACGCCGCCGAAGTGGCCGCAGTAGAAGCCGTACTCGACAAAATAGGGCGCGGGGCAGAGCACTTCGTCGCCGGGGTCGAGCACGGCGCGGAAGAAGGAGGTCAGGGCGCCGGCGGCGCCGCAGGCCACGAGCACGTGGTCGGCCTTCAGACCGGGCGCCTGCTGTTCCGCGGCTAGCGCAGCGGCCAGCGCCTCGCGCAGCGCAGGCAGACCGGCGTTGCTGACATAGCCCATGGCGCGCGGTTCGCCGGCCTCGCTCCGGATGCGGTCCAGCGCGGCGGCGGCGGCCGGCGGCGGTGGAAGGTCGGGATTGCCAAGGCTGAAGTCGAAGACGCGGTCGGCGCCAAAGCGCCGCCGGAGTTCGTTGCCCTCCTCGAACATACGCCGGATCCAGGAGGAGTTGCCGATCTGTTCGGCGATCGATTGCGCAAGGATCTGCATGGATCATTCTCCCTTGGCCGCCGCGGCCTGCCGCAACAGCCCCGTGACTACGGCGTCCGGATGCTTGAGCACGCGCGAGCCGCGCGTGATCTTGCAGAGGCTGACGCCCAGCGTCTCGGCGATCACCCGCTGCGGCACGCCAGCGTGCAGCATCTTAAGCAGCCGCCAGCGCAGGATCAGGTCGTGCATCTCGGCGCGCGTGAAGAGATCGTCGAAGAGCCGCTCCAGCGTCGCCGGGTCGTTAACCGCCGCCAGGAGCGACGCCAGCTCCAGGCGCGCCAACGTCTCCGACGCGCCGTGTGCACGCGCGCTATGGACCTTCTTGCGCTTAATAGTCATTAAGGGATGATACCCTGAATGCCGCCGGTTCTCAAGCCGGGGTTCTCAAGTGGTGTGCGCCATGACTCGCCTACGCCTTCATAATCTGATATGTTATTTTCAAATCTTCATCAAGACCGGAGAATTCGCATGCGCCGCATACCGCATCCTTTCTTGATCACTGTCCTGGGACTGGTGGCCTCCGCCGGCGCGATGGAATCGCTTCCTCTCGCGCGGGAGGGCCGACCGGCCGCGGAGATAGTCATCGCCACCAACGCACCCGCGACGGAACTTCACGCCGCCAACGAGCTGCAGCACTGGCTGGAACTGGTCTCGGGCGCCCGCCTGCCGATCGTCACCGCTCCGGGAGGCGACACGTCGCGGAACCGGCTGATCCTGGGAAGCTCTCTGGCCGCGGCCTTCCCCGCCGACCTCGAAGCACTCGCCGGGCGCGACGGCTACGCCATCCGCGCGCAGCCCGGCAGCCCGGCGGTGCACATTTTCGGCGCCATACCCCGCGGCACGCTAAACGGCGTCTACGCCTTCATCGAGGCCAACACGGATCTCATCTGGCCGCGCCCGGATCACGCCCTCGGCGCCGTCTACTCGGTCGACTCCAACCTCGCCGCCCGCGTCACCGATCGCCGCGACATTCCGCGTTCGACCCTGCGCGGCTGGGGCTGGACCGTCTCGGGCTTCATCCACGAACCCGAATGGGCCTCGCGCAACCGGCTCAACTGGCTGGGATACTACCGCGCCACCAACCTCGTCATGGGCAGCCAGTACAACCCCGCCGGCGGCGGACACGGTCTCAAGCTCTACATGGATCCCGACAAGCAGTTCGACGCGCACCCGGAATACTTCCCCCTCATCGGAGGCAAGCGCGTGAAGGGCGGCCAGCTCTGCTTCATGGCACACGAGATGATTCCCGCCTACCTCGCCAACCTGCGGGCCGATCTCGACGCCAAGCCCGGCAGCGACGGCGTCAACATCTCGATCACCGACGGCTGGGGCCTCTGCGACTGTCCCAAGTGCCTCGCCCCGCTGACGCTTGAGGACGGCACACGCATCGAACCCGCCGCCCCCGCCTTCCGCTCCACACAGTTTTTTCTCTTTCTGAACAAGATCGCGCGGGAACTGCGCCGGACGCACCCCGGCGTCGTGATCCTCACCTACGCCTACATCTTCGCGGCTGTGCCGCCGCCACTGCGCCTGGAGCCGAACATCCGCGTCATGTACTGCCCCTTCGTCAAGGACGACAAGTTCA
>CAYRPP010000053.1:0-9148 GCA_964426115.1 uncultured Lentisphaerales bacterium
GTCCCGGATCTCGAAATGCAGCTTGCCCCACGAGGAGTTGCCCTTGACCCAGACGCCGATCGTGTCGGGGCGCCCCTTGACCTCGACCGGCGTCGCCAGCCGCATCAGCGTGCAGTCGCGGACAAGCTCGGGCATTTCAGCCTTGGGCACAAGCGCGAGCTCGATGCAGGCGCCCTTCTCCTCGTCCTGCACCTCCGCGAGCGTGAAGTCGCCCGGCCGCCGGATCGGCAGGTCGTCGGGAATGTTGGCCAGGCGCGGATCCTCGCCGGCGACCAGCGTCCAGTCCGAAGCCTTGTCAATCGGTGCGGCGACCGCGGCCCGGTCCGCGCCCGGATACGACTCGTGCCTGAAAGAGCGCTGCCTGCCGGCGGCGAAGCCCTTGATCGTGCCGGCCTTGACCGTCAGGTAGAGCGGATCCTCGCCGACTTCGACCGTTTGGCCCGCAAGGTCGGATTCCGCGCCGAAGGCCGTAGTCAGGCGGATTTTCGCGCCGGCCGGCGCGTCGAGGGCTACCGTCGTCTCGCCGCGCGGCGTCCAGAGCACGTAGATCGCCTCGCCGCCGCGCAGGAACTCGAGCGCGTAGACCGTCTTCGAGCCCGTCGGCACCATGCGCGCGAAGCGGCTGCTGTCGAGCACCTGCGTCAGCGTGGCGGCGGCGTTGAAGGCCGGGCGCGGGTAGAAGAGTGGCGCGCGCTCGAAGTAGCCGCCGCTCCAGACGGTGTTCCAGTAGCTGTTGTTGTGCTCGCAGAAGCCGCCGATCGGGATCAGCTTGAACTTCCAGGCGTGGGCGATGAGCGCGGCGCGGGCGTTGAAGGTGTTGCCGCGGCGCGGATCCGGGCGGAGCCGGTCCGCGTAGCATTTCCACTCGAAGCAGGCCTCGGGCGGGCAGGTGTAGCCGTAGAGATCCGCCAGCTTCTTGAGCATCCAGTTCTGCTGGGCCACGCTGATTTCGGGGGGCATACTCATACCGACCGACTCCTCGCCCATCGCGTCGATCATGTCGGCCGGGTATTTTTCGCGGAACAACTGGGCGATCAATCCCAGCGAGGAGCCCGAATTGCCGACGACGAGCCGGACGCCCGGCGCGTGGCGCCGCCAGGCCTTCGCGGCTTCCAGCGCGTCGGCCACGCGCTTCTTCTGGCGCTCGAGATCATCCTCGGTCAGCTCGGTCTTGCCGCCGACGAGTTCCAACGGCACGGGCCCTCCGCCCGATTCGTGGAAAATGATCGCCATGCCGCAGTGCGGAAAGCGCGTGACATAATCCTTGATGAGGCGTTCCGTCTCCGCCGCCTTCTCTTCGGGCGTGTTGCCTTTGACGCGACTCGGGCGGAGGTACGGGAACTCGCCATAGGTCAGCTTCCACTTTGCGACATCCTGCTCGTTCATCTTGGCGCACGCACCGGCGCTGAACATCGTGCGGCGGATGCCCTCCCGCTTGAGCACATCGCCGATGACCTCCATGTCGCTCGGCGAACCGTGGGCCCCGGCAAAGTTCCAGGAAAAATAAGGTGACTCGTAACCCGCCAGGCGCGTGTCCGGCGGCAGCAGCGAGAAGGCCGCGGGATGCTTCAGCAGCTCCCGGCCCGCGGCGTCGGCCAGCGTGAAGGTCACCCCGTACCAGCCCCAGGGCAGCGGTTTGGCACGCAGGTCGACGTCAAACGCGGACGTCTCGCCCGGCTTCGCGAAGGCCACCTGCTTGACGCCGGTTGCGACGGACGCGCCATCGACGTCGGCGATCTCCCAGCGCAGCGCGTACTTCCCCGGCACGTCGGCCGTCAGCGCGAGGTTCATGAAGGCGCGCTCGTCCGGGTAGTAGACGTTGGTGAAGCGTCCCGGAGAGGGAACGAGATGCACGGGGCTCTTTTCCAGCGTCGCGGCGAAGACCTGCACGCCGCTCGGCGTCTCGGACGGCTTGTCCGCGCGGCACATGTAGAAGTTGTCCTTCTCCAGATACTTGCCGCCGAGGAGCTCAAAGTTGATCCACGGGTTCTTCTCGAGCACCAGGATGTCGAAAATCTTCCCCGCCTCGAAGGCGAATTCGACGAGATAGAGCGGTAGTTTCCGGCCGTCCTGGACGATCTCGCCGACCGGTTTGACGTTTGGCGGCAACGGATCGCCGTCGCGGAGGGGCAGGGTGACGGTGCAGTCCGCGATCGCCTTCGGGGTGCGGCCGCCGTTGGCCAGGTACTTCGTCAGCCGCGCCGTGACCTGTGCGTCCTTGCCGGGTTCGGGCGACACGGCGCAGAGCGCGTAAGCCTTGGTATAGATCGCCGGCGGCACCTGGAAGAGCAGCGCGTCCGGCATCCCGTCGAAGGCCGAGCGCTGCAGAAAACCGTCGCACTCCAGCGCGTGGGTTCCGAGGTTCTCGCGGCAGAGTCCCGTGTCCAGCGCGCGGTCGGCGCCGACCACGCGGAAGGGCACGCCGCCGATCGCGCGGTCGCCGGTGAAGGGCATGGTCGCGCCGGCCAGCGGACCCGCCGGACGCCGCGACGGCGTCAGGTCGAGCGCATAGCGCAGCCCATCCCATGCCCGGAGGCGCTTCTCCGCCACCGGCCCCTCGAGCGCGGCGCCCGCCGGCAGGGTCAGACTCACGGACTTGATCGGGGAGTTGGTCACGGAACGGTCTTCGACCTTCATCACATAATTACCGTCGATCCACAGCGCGTAGCCCGCCCCGTCGCGTTCCAGCGCGACCTGGAGGGCGGTCTCGCTGGCCCCCGGCCGCCGCTCCCAGTCCGCGACGATCTGCGCGACCTGCTGCGGCAGGTATCGCTCGAGATTGGGACGCACGTGGATCGGCATCGAACCCACAACCGTCACGTGGTGGCCGCGCACGTTCTTCCCTGACAGCGTGTAGCCGGCATCGGGCAGAAGACGCGTCTCGGAAACAAGTTTCTCCGTTTTGACGAGCTTGCCGTCGACCAGTTCCGCGACTTCGCGCTTGACGTTGACCTTGGCCGAGGCGGCAAACGGCCTCAGCGAGTAGACGAGTTTCTCACCGGCCTCCGTCGTGAAAGTAAGCATCATCGGCGCGGATATGAAGTTCGGCTTCGCGGCAAACGCGACCCGCGGCTGCTGCTCCCCTTCCGCGAGCGGCACGACGACGTCGTGGGTGGCAATCCGCTCGCCGCCCTGCACGCGGAAATCGTCCCGGACGACGCCGGACACGGACTGGATTACGATGTCATCGAGATCGATCGCATTCTTGGTTCGGAAGTTGAACCCCGTCAGCGGTTCGCTCCACCCTTCGGCCGATACTTCCCGAACCATGGCTCCATCGCGCTCCACGTAGAGCGAGAGATTGCGCCCGCGGACCTTGACCATCACACGCGTCCACGTCCTGTCGGGCATGGGGGGCAGCAGGCGCTCGCGGGCGGTGATCTGCACGCGCCCGATGGGTGATGGCGGCAGGCCCGATGGGGAAACGGACGAGCCGGCTTCGGCCACCGTCAGTGCGATGGTCCGTCGTCCCTTGTCCGGCTGGGCCGGATCAGCAGCAAAATAGAGCAGGACATCGAAGGTGCGGTTCGCATCCCGCTGCGGCCGGAACCTGAACGCGAAATCGAAGTCGGTCGGATTCGCGCCGGCCGGCAGGGCGCAGGTCTTTTTGTAGACCGTGGTCACTACATCCGCTTGCGGCCGGACGGCCAGCGACTTGAGGCTCGCGGGTTCCTCGCCGATCGTGCAGACGTCGCTGAAACGCTGCAGGTCGAAGCCATAGCCGTCGAACTCCTCCTGGAATACCGTGCGCGCTTCCTCCGTGCCGATGACTGCGGCCGCGCCGAGAACCAGTATTGCGGCCAGAGCGGTGTTAATCTTCATCACGTTTCCCTCCGTGGATCATGGTTCTGGTGAAGCGGACGGGCGCAACCGGGGCGCCTGCCGACAGGTGTGAGCCCGGTCAGAGCGCCAGATTGGGTATCTCCATCGCGCGGCTGACGGAGCGCGCGGCGATCTCCTCCGCGCTTACCTCGCGCCCGAGCCGGGTGGCGATGTAGATGCCTTCCTGGACCTTCTGCGTCTCAAGAGCGATGCGCGGCGTGTCGATCTGGGGGCAGTGTCCCGCCAGCACATGCGTCCAGTGCTTCTGCGAGCTGTCATGGAAGGCCGTTTCAGCATAGACCGAATGATCCAGTTCCTTCCGGCCCTTGAGGTCGACCGTCAGGTCGGCCTCCATGTCCTGCTCGCGGTAGTGGAACGCCAGGGGCGCGAGCGAGATGCCGCCTTCCGAACCGCAGAGGATCGACGAGGGAAAGGGCCGCGCGTGGATGGCCCAGCTCTCGAGGATGTCCATCGTCAGGCCGCCCTCGTAGGTGGCGAAGCCGCAGCCGAGTTCCTCCACATTGAACCCGCTGATTTCCCGGCGCTTATCGTCCATGGCGACCTCGGCATAGGTCCGTCCGGTGACGCGTTCCAGCGCGGGAACGCCCGCGAGGTAGAGCAGTTGCGAGATATGGTAGACGCCCATGTCGAAGAGCGCACCGCCGCCGGAGGTGGTGGTGTTGACGAACTCCTTGGTGGCGTAGCCGTCGACGTAGGGCCGGCCGCGCCGCCGGAAGCCGTAGGAGCGCATGTGGTAGAGGCGCCCGAGGCGTCCGGCATCGATGATCCGCTTGGCCGCCAGGGTCTCATCGGTGTAGAGCAGGGCGAGCTGGATGTGCAGGCGGCGCCCCGTGCGGCGCGCCGCCTCGGCCATCGCCAGCGCGTCGGCATAGGTGCCGGCCATGGGCTTCTCGCAGTATACGTCCTTGCCCGCCTCCAGGGCCGCGATCGTGACCGGGGCGTGCAGGTTGTTGTGCAGGCAGACGTCGACAGCAACGATGTCCTTCTCCTGCAGCAGCTTGCCGATGTGGGTGAAGCGGCGCGCGATGCCGTACTTGTCGCCGATCAGGTTGAGCCGCGCCTCGTCGATGTCGCAGATCGCCACGACCTCGGCGCGCGGATCGTCCGCGTAGCCCGCGATGTGGAGATTGCCGATGATGCCGCAGCCGATGACCGCCAGGGGGATTTTGTCGGACATGTTTTTGCATCCTACTTCGAGTAAATTGTCGTTGCGTAGTCGGTTTTGGACGTTTCGCCGAGTCCTTCGGCCTTCAGTTCCGCGATGCAGTTGCGCACCGCGCCCAGTTGCCACTCGACGCGCTCGGCCTCGTGCATCCCGGAGTGGTGCTCGACCGAGTAGGTGCCGTCGTAGCCCGCGGCGGCGAGGCGCCGGATCGTCTCCTTGGCCACCGGCAGGCTGTTGGCCGGGATGTGCGTGTGCATGGCGTAGGAGATGGCGGCGGCGGCGCCGCGCTCGGGCTCGTCGAAGAAGTTCGTGAAGTGGAAGAGATGGCCGTAGGCCGGCGAGTCCACCGCGTCGCGCACGCGCTCGAGGTAGGCCGGAACGCGGTCCCAGCCCCAGTGGTTTTCCGGGCCGATGCGCATGCCGAGGTCGCCGCAGCGGGCGCAGTAGTCACGGTAGGTGGCCACGATCCAGTCGAAGGCCTCGTCTGTCATCGTGTGCCCCTCCTGGCCGCCGAAATCGATGCGGATCGTCCGTGCGCCCAGCAGGCCGGCGGCCGCGATGATCTCCAGCATGCGCGCCTTGTGGGCCTGGCGCTGCTCCGGCGTGACGGCCCAGACGCAGGGGCCGTCCACGCAGAGATTCGCCAGCCGTACACCGCGGTCGTCCATGGCCTGGCGCACCTTGCGGATGAAGGACTCGTCGAACGAGGGCAGGAACCCGGTCCAGATGTCGGCCCACTCCAGGTGGTGGCGGTACTTCAGCGCGTCGAGATAGCCGAAGACGTCACGGACGCCTCCTGCGAGCATGCCGTGAAACGAATACGAAGCCAGCGAGATCTTGAATTCCGCCATGTTGTGTGCTCCCAATATCCTGATCAGTGGTTAGCGTCGGCCGCGTTGATCTCCAGCACGCAGCCGTGCCGGGACAGGCCCGGCGCGGGCGGGCGCACGCGCAGCTCGATCATCCAGCCGTTGCGGCGGCTGGGCCATTCCAGGACATCTGGCGCATGCCTGCCGGGAACCGCGCGGATGCGCATGGCGGGCGCCGGACCGTCGGCGGGCGGCGTGAACGCGCGCAAGGGGGTGACGGCCGCCTGCCAGGGCGCGCCGCTCTCGATCCCCGTGCCCTTACGCTCCACCCGCCCGGTCAGGCCCGCCACCGGCAGGGCGATCACCTCGATCGCGGCCACCTCGATGCCGATGCGCGCCACGGGCGCCCACGCCGCCGCCTCGCCGCGGCTATCGAGCACCGCGTCGTTCGTCGCGGTCCCGGCAGGCGCGCCGGCGGCATCCGGCTCCGCTATGGGAGCGTCCGCCGCCGATGAACCCGCGCCGGCCGGCGAGGCCGCGCCGGCGGACGAAGCCTCCTCGCCGGCATCCGCGAGCACCGCCTGCCAGAAACGCGCAAGCTGCTCCGGATCGGCCGTGATGCCCTGCTGCACCAGCAGCGGCTGCAGGCGGCCGGCGAACCGGGTGTCGAGCAGCTTGAAGCCGGCATCCCGCGCGGCGTCCTCCGACTCGAGAGAGTGCGCGCAGAGCGCCACCATGCGCTCAAGCGCCGGGCGTATCTTGGCGGGAAACGCGAAGGTTCCCTCGCGTTCGAGCGTCTCCAGCGCCTGCCCGAAGATCTGCAGCGCCTGGGCCGCGTCCGCCTGCTGGGTGGTGTTGCCCGAGATCCTGGCCCGGCGCTGCTTGCCCCGCTGCTCCTCAAGATGGCTCTGCAGCATGGCGCGCAGCACGTCCAGGCGCTTCGCGGCAAGCGCCGAGCGGGCGGCCGCGTGCTCCGCGCGCAGGGCCCGGATTTCGGGTGTGCGCAGGTCGGGTTCCCGCGCGTCGATGGGCCGCGGTCCCAGCGCCAGGAGAACGGCGGCCAGAGCAGGAGCGAGGCGTCTCATGGCATGCTACACGTCGTCCGGCAGTTCGATGCGGATGGTGCGGCCCATCTGCGCCTCGGTACGCGGCGTGGCGGCGCCTTCCGCCCGCGGCGTGGCCTCCGTCTGGGCGGAGGGCATGGCCGGCAACGCCGGCGGCTTGACTTCGGGCGCCGCCCGCCCCCAGATCGTGCCCGGCTCGGAGACGTACGGCACCTCGATCTTGCCGCCGCAGGCCGGACACTCGGAGGCCGTCCCCGCCATGTCGAAGGGCGCCTCGATCTCCTGCCCGCAGGCGCCGCAGCGGAACGATACGAGCCCTTCCGGGTTGAACGGCTGGCCCTCCGTGGCGGGCACGGTCTTCTCCACCTCGGGGGCCCCCGGCGCGGCACCAGCCGCCGGCTCGTCCTCGATGAACTGCACCAACCCCGGCATGCGTGGCGCGACGGCATGCGCGGCCTTCTTGAGGGGGCGCGCCCGAAGCGCGTCGTGCTCGCCGATGAGGATCCGCTGGCCGGTGCTGGGAATGCGCGCCTTGCGCGCCTTGCGCTGGACGACGTCCAGCTTGCAGATACCGGGAAGCGTGAAACCGTTTCGGGCCTCGCGGCAGGCAATCTGCGCGAGCTGGCCGAGCACGGCCTCGGCCTTGCTCTTGGGAATATCGGCGACCTGGGCCAGCTCGGCAACTAGGTCGCTTTTCAGATAGGTTGTGCTCATCGTCGGCATTCTCCCGTGGAACCCATGTGGCGTTTCACCATGACAGCGTTCATTATGCGTCTGGGGACGTTTTCAAGCAACACAAACGTTGCACTGGCCAAAAAGCGTTATTTGTGGCATAGTCTTGATCGAAACGGCGATCCAATTCGTTCCATCCATGAAACTCTGGTTTAAAAAGACTTCCGAAGCCGGCGCCGGTACCGCCGGGGCCGCCGCGGTGGAACCCGCGCCCGCCGCCGCTACAGCCACAGACGCCGCAGCAACGCAGGCCGACACGGTGTCCCAGGCGCCGCATTCCCCGGCCGTCGATCCCGCACCCCGGCCCGCCACGCCGCCGGCCGCCGGCGGGCAGAGCTCCCGCGCGATCTTCCGGCAGATTCTTGACGGACAGTATGACGCCGTGCTGATTACCGACCTAAAAGGCCACATAGTCGAGACCAACCGGCGCACGCAGGAGCTGTTTGGCTATGCTCCTGACGAGACCTGGGATCTGCCCGTCGGCCGCCTGGTTCCGGGCATCACCGACACGATGATCCAGCAGATCCTCGAGGGCCTGGCCCGTGAACGCCACATCATGATAGAGGGGCGTTGCGTTCGCAAGAGCGAGGGCGCCTTCGCGGGCGAGATCGCCATCAGCCAGATAGCGTTCACGAATGACGGCAACCTCCTCTTCTGCATCCGCAACATCGAGCGGCGGCACATGGCGCAGCAGCGGCTGCTGAGCGCCCGGCATCTGTTGGACCATATCCCGACCCCCGCCGTGGCCTGCGACCGGGAGGCGCGCATCCGCGTGGTCAACGTGGCGCTGGCCCGCATGCTGGGCCACGAGTCGCCCGACCTTCTGGTGGATCAGCCCTTCTCGTGCGTATGGAACGAGCCGCGCGCCGCCGAAGTGGTCGCGCGCGTCCTCGGCGGCGAGACGGTCAAGGAGCCAATTACCGTGATGAACCTGCGCGGCAAGCCACTGCATCTGGTCGTCACGATGGCCCCCGAGCAGGATACGCGCGACAAGGCGGTCGGATTCCTGGCTTCATTCACCTCCGCCGCCGTCGTCACCCTGGGCAACAACTAGGCGCGGGATTCGCGTCGTCGCTGGCGGGCGGGAACGGGCATGCGGATCTTGTCGGTCAACACCGTCGGGGCGGCCGGGGGCGCAGAGCGCAGCCTCGTCGATCTGCTGCCGCCGCTGGCCGCGCTGGGCCACGAGCTGGCCGTGGCCTGCCCGCGGGGGTTCCTAGCCAAGGCCGCCGCTGCGGCGGGCGCTGATGTATACACGCTCCCCACCGTCCGCCTGCGGCGCCCTTCGCTGCGGCATCCCGGTTGGCTGACCGGCTGGCTCACCCTGCCGGCGGCGCGTCACCGCCTGGCCGGGATCATCCGCACGCGGCCGCCCGGCGTGGTGCATGCCAACAGCCTCGCGGCCGTGCTCGCGCTGCCGTCCCTGCACGGCCGGCCGGTGATCTGGCATGTGCGCGACCTCAGGCTGCCGCCGGCGGCCGCCCGGTTGGCGGCCCGGCGCGCCGGCGCCATCGTCGCCATCTCCCCGGTGGTGG
>CAYRPP010000054.1:0-9022 GCA_964426115.1 uncultured Lentisphaerales bacterium
TTCATGACGGCCCCGCGGGACACGCCCGGCGGATCCGGTCCGCGATGGCCTCCGCCGTCAACCCGTGCCGGGCGCGGAGCGTGGCGGTCGTGCCCTGGCCGATGACCGCGTCGGGCCAGCCCAGGGTGAGCACCGGGACGGCGAAGCCTGCGGCGGCCAGCGTCTCCTGCAGCGCGGAACCGAATCCGCCCGCGACCGTGCCGTTCTCCAGTGTCACGAAGAGCCGCGTGGCGGGCGCCTGTTCCCGCAGGCGGGCGGCATCGAGCGGCTTGATGAAGCGCGGGTCGACGATCCCCGGCTCCAGCGGCGTGTCCGCCAGGACGCCGGCGACTTCGGCGGCGAGCGTCAGCATGTCGCCCAGCGCCCAGATCCAGACGGCAGCCCGCGGCCGGCCCGGCTCGCGCAACACCTCCGCGCATCCGTGCTCCAGGGGCGCGGGCGTGGCGGACGGCTCGGCGTCGGGCCCGGGGTCGCGCGGATAGCGGATAACGACCGGCCCCGCATGGGCGAGGGCCGTGACCAGCATGCGGGCCAGCATGGCGTTGTCGCGCGGCTGCAGGATCGTCAGGTTCGGCAGGCAGCGCAGCATCGGGATGTCGTAGAGGCCGTGATGCGTGGGGCCGTCGGCGCCGACCACGCCGGCGCGGTCCAGGCAGAAGAGCACGGGGAGCTGCTGCAGGCAGACGTCGTGGAAGACGTGGTCCACGCCGCGCTGCAGGAAGGTGGAGTAGATCGCCACGACCGGACGCAGGCCGCCGGCGGCCTGGCCCGCGGCGAAGGTCACCGCATGGCCCTCGCAGATGCCGACGTCGAAGAATCGGCTGGGATGTTCCCGGGCAAAGGTGTCGAGTCCCGTGCCGCTCCGCATGGCGGCGGTGATGGCGATGAGGCGCGGATCCGTGCGCGCGAGTCCGGTCAGCAGGGAGCCGAGGGCCTCGGAGTAGCCGCGGCGCACGGGGCCGCCGTTTCCCGTGGCGGCGTCGAAGGGGGCGACGCCGTGCCACGACTCGGGTTCGCGCTCGGCGGGGGCGTAGCCGCGGCCCTTCTGCGTCGCGACGTGCAGGACGATCGGCCGGTCGTAGTCCTTGGCGACCTGCAGGGCGTCGAGCAGCGCCGGCAGGTTGTGGCCGTCGATCGGGCCGACGTAGCGCAGGCCCAGTTCCTCGAAGAATGCGTTACGGACGAAGACGCTCTTGATGGTCGTCTCGAGGCGGTGGTAGGCGTTGCGCAGGAAGGTCAGGCGCAGCCGGTGGGCCGTCTGCTCGATGCGGTGCTTGACCCGGTTGTAGGGATGGCTGGCGAGGAGGCGGCCGAGATGGCGGGAGAGGGCGCCGACGCTGCCGGAGATCGACATCTCGTTGTCGTTGAGGATGAGGATGAAGCGGCGGGTGGTCGAGGCCACGTTGTTGAGCGCCTCGAGCGAGATGCCGTTGCAGAGGGCGGCGTCGCCGACCACGGCGACCACGTGCTCCGTGCCCTGGCGCTGGTCGCGAGCGACCGCGAAGCCGAGGGCGGCGGAGATCGCCGTGCCGGCATGGCCGGCATCGAAGGCGTCGCAGGGCGACTCGTCATGCTTCAGGAAGCCGGAGAGTCCGTCCGGCTGGCGCAGGGTGGCGAAGCGGTCGCGCCGTCCCGTGAGCAGTTTCCAGGCGTAGGTCTGGTGGCTGACGTCCCAGAGGATCTTGTCGGCCGGCGGCGAGAAGTGGTGGAGGAGGGCGATGGTCAACTCGACGACGCCCAGGTTGGAGGCCAGATGGCCACCGTTGCGGCTTACGGTCTCGATGATCCGGGCGCGGATATCCTCGGCCAGCGCCGGGTAGAGCGTCGTCGGTATCTGGCGCACATCCGCGGGCGAATTGATTTGTTCCAGCAGCGAATCCATGTCATCCACTATGCCGCGCTACAGGACAAAGTGGACAAGCCTCAGTATGTCCATGAAGTCCCGGCTTTCGTACTGCAGGGTCTTGCCATCTATCAACCGCGCGCCCGCATAAAAGCTCTTGTCGAGCGCCACGCCATGCTCGCGGTAGCGAATTTTGATCGAGAAGGTCTCCGGGAGCGCGATGGCGCACCCGCGGAAATCGCCTTTCAGCGCCTTATTCGCCGCGGCCTCGATGCGCGCGGCCGCCAGTTCGGGATGCAGGGAGAGCGTCGCGCCTCCCGTGCAGGTCTTGGTGGCCACGGCCGCGATGCCCGGAATCTTGCGCCGGGCGAAGTCGCAGAGCCCCTGATCGCCGGCCACCAGCGCCAGCGGCACCTTGAGCGTGGCCGCCGCATAGGCGTAGTACAGGAACTCGCTCATCGGCTCGTCGTTCAGCAGGATGCGCTCGGTGGCGCGGGTGAAGGTGTGGCTCAGGGGGTTGGTGGTCTCCCCGGCCGCGCTGTGGTACCCGACCATCATCAGGGCGTCGAAGGCCTCGTGCTGCAGGCCTGTGATCATGGGGAACAGGTCGCCGCTGCTGCCGCGGAGCAGGCGCGCCTCGCGCGGAAGCAGCCGGTGGATCAGGTTGCGGGTCGAGCCGTGCGCGTCGCGCACCAGCAGGTCTACGGCCCCGGCCGACACCGCGCCGCGGCAGGCGGCGGCGGCTTCCAGGGTCATGAGCTCGCGGGCGGCGGCGTAATCGGGATGCGCGGACGAGCACTCCTCCCAGTGGGAAATGCCCGCGCAGCCCTCCATGTCGCATGTAACGTAGATTTTCATCGCGGAAAGCGTGCCAGAACCGGCCGGTAAACGCAACGGATTTCATCGCCTGCTGTACCGGCTGACGACCACGGCGACGACCAGGGTGGGCGATGATCCAGGATGAAGAGATGAAGAGCAAAGGCTACCTGAAGAGCAGCATCATTCCGTTGACGCTCCAGTCGGTCACCCAGATTTCGTGGGAATACTCGTCGAGCACGCTCCCCGAGATGATCGAGTTGACAAAGGCCACGCGGCGGTCGGCGCCGTAGATCACGATGGTGCCGTACGACGATTTGAGTCCGCTGTCGACCTCGACATCGTCGAAGCGGTTGCCAAGGATGGTCGTGTTCAGAAAGGTGGTGTAGCCGTTGTTCGCCGCGAAAACGCTCGCGTGTCCGACCGCACTGCTCTCCTTGTTCGTGGCGATGACATAGTTGCCCTGGAAGAGGCTGTCGCGGACAAGAACTGTCGCGGTGCTCATGACCGCGAGTGCCGCCGAACGCGGACTTTGCGCAGCTTTTACCGACCATTCGTCGAGGTGGTTGCCGATAAACCTGCAGCGCTCGATCTTGGCCACACCGCTCGGTGTGCTTTCGAAGACGATGAGGCCATGGGCGTGACTGAAGACTCGGTTGTCCTGGAACTCGCAATCCCGGACGCCAATCGTAACGGTTGAGCCCAGCCTGACCGATGAGCCTGAGCCAGTCCGTCGCGGCGGCGCGCGGAGCCTGTAGCGGGCGATGGTGTAGCTGGTCTTGTTGGTTGTTACGTCCGCCGTCGTGTACAGGAGCGGCGGGCGCGAGGCGGGCAGCCGGGCGGGAATCGCGCCGCCACTGCCTCAGGCCAGCGGAGCCAGGAGGATCGGATCAGTCTCCAGACCTGACGCGGCAACAAAGCTGTCGGGCCGTTGACGACGTACAGCGGGTTGCCGCCTTCGCCGGCGAAGGTGCAGTTCGCGACGCCGGCCTCGACCGGCCCCTCCACCACGTACCTGGAGAGAATGATCCCGTCGGAGAGCGCCACATTCACTCCGGCCGGCCGCACGCCGATCGCCTTGTTGTTCGAAAAAGTTCCGTCGAGGAGGGTGTACTGGCCTTGATTGTTGCCGAGAATCCCCACGCCGTACTCGTCGCCTGCGACGGCGGTGATGTTGCGGTTAGCCAGCCCGCCACGGCATCCGCGATATTCGTGTAGGCCGTGGCCCAGGTGAGGCCGTTCTGCGTGATCACCGACGGGTCGCCTTCACATAGATGGTTGCGGCCGATGCGGCCACCGCCATGTTGGCAGCCAGCAGGCAAACGAGCGGCTTTTTCATGATCGTATCTTTACCTAAGCAGGATGAAGGATCCTAGGGCACCGCTGTATTCGATGGCGCCGATATCTACCTGTCCGTTCGTGATCCGCGGATTGCCCGGGTAGTCGCGCGGGTCGGCCACGACGTCCCAGTAGCTGTCGAGCCCGGCGTTCAGACACGGCGAGTTACCGCGGAGCCCATAGTCGCCATTGGCCGCGTCGCGCAATCCGGCGTCGTCCACACCGATATGGTTGTGCTCGGTAGTGCCGGAGGTGACTGTCAGCGTCCCGGCCAGCGTGTTGGCCACGATCCCGGCGCTGTTGAGGACATCGATCGGTGAATTCCCGGGTCCGTTGTGAATGTTGCCCAGGATGGTGTTGTTGTAGGTCTTGCCGGAGGCAGTCGTAACCAGCCCGCCGCAGCCGGTGGCGAGATTGTTGTTGACCGTGTTCCCGACAATCAGGCAACTGCGCAGAATCGCTGCAGCTCCGGTCACGTACGCGCCGGAGCCGCCGTATTCAGCACCGGTTCCCGTATCCGTAATATATCCCTGCCGGTTGTCCGCGATCAGGCATCTTTCGACAAGCCCCTGGTTTAGCCGGACATTGCCGCCCAGCACGGAGAAGTTGTCCACGATGCGGCAGTCGCGGACAACGGCGGAGGCGCCATTGACGTAGATTCCCCCGCCGCGCCCGTTTTGGCATTTCGTCACCGTCGTTCGCTGCAATGTCCCGCCGAAGACCGACGCTCCGCCCCCATAGCGGTCGCCGCCTGTGCCCGTGGTGTTGAGGCAGTTCGTGATGACCGAGTCGGTGAAGAGGCCGCCATACTGCGTCAGCCCGCCCGCGGATATCCCGGTGCATCTGGCAACCAGACAGTTTGTGACCACGCCGTCGTAAAGCCAGACACCGCCGCTGAGGCCGGCCGTGTACGCGACCAGATAACCATTGTCGCAGGTGATGTTGGCGACCAGCGCCCGCGGGTGGTTGACATTGAGCGGGCGCCGTTTCTTCTGCCCGTCGATGACGGCGCCGCGCGAGGTCGTGTTGGTGCCGACCAGTCGGATCGCGCCGACGACGCTGGCGGCGAAAACATCGGCGTCGCTGCGCGCCAGGTAAACCCCGTCGGCAACGTGTACCGTGGCGACGGTCTCGTCGTCGAAATAGGCGGCGTCGAGGGCGTCCTGAAGCACCGCCGCCGCCGTCTCCCAGGTGGCGTACGGCCAGACGGGGTTGGCGGACGACGCGTCGGCGTACAAGACGCTTGAGCTGACCTTGACAATCCCCTGTCGGGTCACGCTCACCTGGTTGCTCTCGCTGTCCGTCACGGTGAGGGTCACGTCGAACGCGCCATACGTGAAATCCTTCTCGGGGGACGGGCCGCTGAGCACCGAGCCGTCGCTGACCGACCACGCATAGCCGTACGGCGCGGTGCCGCCGACGACGAACGACGTGAACTTGACATGCAGCGAGTCGTGGCCGGTCGGGTTGTCCACCGTGAAGGAACAGACGAACTGACCGGTGAAGTCCATCTCGTAGGCGCCGATATCATAGCCGTCGCCAGCCGGGCGCGCCGTGCCGGCGATGTCGCAGGTTACGGCGGCGAGGGGCGTCCCCGCGTCGAGGCAGATTGAACCGGGCAGCAGCCGGAAATCGCCGCCAGCGGGATCGGCCAGACAGGGATCGCCGACGACGTTCGAGGCGTCGAAACCGCTCTCAGCGACGCCGCAGTACTGCATCGTGCCGCCGGTCCGGTGGATCTCGCCCATGCCGATCCCATTGCCGCTGATAATGGCGTTCTGGACCGTCCCGCCGGTCTGGTAGAGGCCGTGGCCGGGCGGCGCCGAAGCGGACTGGTTGCCGTAGACGGTGCAGTTCTGGACGCTGCCCGCCGTGATCACGACCCCGCCGCCACCGCCGCCCCCGGTGCCGGTACCGAGGGTTGTGGCGGTCGTCCTGTTCCCGGCGACGATGCTGTTGCGCAGGTTTCCACCCTTGACAGCCGCACCGCCGCCACCGGCGGCGGTGTTGGAGACGATCACACATGAATCGACCAGCCCCGAAAGGACAGTGACCCCGCCGCCGCCGTTGTTCGCGCCGTAGTTGTTGCGGATACGGCAGTGACGGACTACGGCTCCAGGCGCGCCGGAGCCGATAAAGACGCCGGCGCCGTAGCCACCATTGTTGTTGTCGATCTCGCAATACTCAACGAGCCCCGTGCCCGATACATTGACGCCCCCGGCCGGACGGTCGGTGCCCGAGACATCCAGTGTCCCGGCGGTCATCCGCGAGCTCGTGAGCCTGCCGCCGAGGACCGAGGCGTTGCCGGCGTAGTTCGCGTAACCGCCGGTTATCAGGCAGTTCGTGACCAGCCCGTCGAACTGGATCAGGTTGGCGGAGCAGAACATGATCGATGTGGCCGAACGCCCTTTTTTCAACGTGACATTTTCGAGGACGGCGCCGGGATGTGTCATATAGAGCACCTGGCGCTTGCTTGCGGCATCGAGCTCGGCGCCCACTCCCTCCACGGTGTGGCCGAGAATCTTCACATTGCGGTCCAGGATTACCATCGGGGCGTATCCGGTGGTCGAGGCATCCTTCAAGTAAGTGTACTTCCCCGGCAGGGCGTTGACCGTCCCCAGGACCGTGTCGGAGGCGTAGACGGCCTCGACCGCGTCCTGCACGTTGGTCGCGGCCTTGAGCTCGGTGTCGTAGGGGTAGATGTGACCGCCGGTCGGCGAGGCGTAGGCCGTCGCGGACAGCGCATATACAGTCAGGTTTGCCGTCACCGGCTCCCCCCCGCCCGTCGGCGTCGCCGTGAGCGTCACGGTATAGGCTCCTGGGCTCGCAAAGGTGTTGGTGACACAGGCGCCGGCACCGTCGGGCGATCCATCTCCGAATCTCCAGGCGTAAGTGGCCGGCGCACCGTCATTTATGGCGCCTCCGAGGACGACCTCGAGCGGGGCGAGACCAATCACGGACGAGGCGCCGATGACGGGCACCGCCGCATCGGCGGCGTGGGGCGCGATCGCGCCCATACCCGCCGCGGGCGAGGACGCGTAAGGCTTGAGCGTACCCCAGTCGAGGTCGCCGGGGACGAGGACGATGTTGCCCTCGCCCGCGACGACGACCGGCGTGGCCGAGACGCCAACCTTGGCGGCGGACGCCACTACGGCAGATCCCTTGCAGACGACCCTGTCGATGCCGGGATGGACGAGGATGTTGGTCGCGGTACCGCCCTCCATATAGAGCTCGGTACCGTTCGGCGACATCGATTGGTTGCGGTAGACGGTGCACTTTTCGAGCCGGGCGGTTCCCCGGGCGTAAATTCCGGCACCATTCTCGATGATTGTCGTGTTGTTCGTGACGACGCACCCCCGGACCGTCCCCCCCTCGATATGGATGCCACCGCCGCGGAAGCTGGTGTTGTTGTAGATCACGCACTCCTCTATGAGGCCGGCTGAAATGTGAACTCCACCGCCGTAGCCGTTTAGCGTCTTGCCGCTAGCCGTCAGAATCTGCCCGTTCTGGGAATTGCCATGAATGTGGCATCCGGAAACGCGGGCGGTCGCGCCGTTGATGTCGATGCCGGCGCCGACAGCGCTGCGGTTGTTGCGGATCTCGCAGTTTTTAACCTGCCCGCCGCTGATGTAGACCCCCGCGCCCTTGCGGTCGACACCGCCCCACGACGAAACGTTGTCGCAGACCAGCGAGTCATCGAGGATCCCCTCCAGCGTCACCTTGACCGCCGAGCCGACATTCATCGTGCAGTTGCTAATGACGCAGTTGGAAACGCTGCCGTAAGCGATTTCGAGGCCCGTGGCGTAGCCCGGGGTGTAGACGTTCGACTTGAAACTCCTGAAAGTGATCCCCGAGACCCTTGCGAGCGCGTTGCTGACGTAAAAACCCCGCCGATCGCCCGTCCCTAAACCCGATATGGAAACCGCATCGCACCCGTTGGCCGAACGGATGACGAGCGCCTTGGAGATGACAAATAATCCGGTGTCGGTGCGGGTGTAGTTGCCGTCGGCGATGACAATCTCGTCACCGTCGTTGGCCGCCACCACCGCCGCCTCCAGCGTGGTGTGGTCGCCGCCCTGCGGTGCGACTGTGATGACGTCGGCGTATGCGGCAAGTGAGAAAACACTCGCCGTCACCGCGGAGATACGGCGGATTCTGAACAGACTTTTCATGGCATACTCCATTCGTTGCCGATAATCCGGTGTTAGTTGTAATAGGCTTTCAGTAAGCTCATGCTCCGCAAGAGACGTATCCGCATTCCGCGAACACCCAAAAGGCTCGCCAATGGATATACTCATTATAAGGTCAACGAGAGGGGTTGGCAACGTTGGCTCGGCCGGGTGGAGCTCGGCCGGGGTTGACCGGGGTTGACAAGGGGAAACCGGGGGAAACCGGGGAAACCGCAACATTGAGGTGCTGCTGGGAAAACGCTGAGCGTTTAGGGATAAACGTTCAATGTTTTGCCTGACTGAGCATGCGGAACTCGGCGGGCGCGAGGGTGATCTCCGTGTCCTTGCCGCCATGGTGCAGGTGGAAGGTGTGCGGATGGTCGAAGTCGATGTTGTAGAGGCAGATTTCGCCATGCTCGGGAAACCGCGTGAAGGCCACATGGTCGCACTCCGCGCCCGGCTGCAGTCCGTCGTCGGTGATGAAGGTCTCTCCGCGCGTCTCAAGGGCGATCGTGCGGTAGATGGCGTGGATCAGTCCCAGGCGGTTGTCGCTCGTCGAACTCGGCGCGGTGTCGTCCGCCAACGCGCCGGGGTATTCCCACATGTTGAGGAAGTAGACTGTGCCGCGGCCCAGCCGGTGGCGCAGCAGCAGCGGCAGAAACTGCTCGTCCTCGACGGCGACGGTCTCGACGCCCGGCTGGATCTCGATGCTTCCCATGTGCGTCATGCAGACACCGAATTTGCGGTACGGCGAGACCCCCAACGGACGCTCCTTGCCCGGCGTCACGGCCCAGTAGAACTGCTTGCCGCGCCCGGTCACCTTCACGCCGCAGAGTTCCGAGAAGTCGCCCCCGCG
>CAYRPP010000055.1:0-8935 GCA_964426115.1 uncultured Lentisphaerales bacterium
TTCCTGCCGGCGCTGCGCGACACGGTCAACCGCCGCATCAAGCGCTTGAGGGGGAGCGCGAGTACTTCAAAATCGGAGAGGCTGCCCACGACATGAAGGCATGCGAATGCAATTGTAAAGAGAAGAAGAACGCCGGCGAACGAGCGCCGACGAAAGCGCCCGTGGAGGCCCAGCTCCGCGAGGATACCGTTGGGGTGTTTGCCACACCCGGCACGGAAGCGCCGGATCTGCCGCGGGTTTTGCTGATCGGCGACTCCATCTCCATCGGGTATACCGAAGGGGTGCGTTCCGGTCTGCATGGCGTGGCGGACGTTTCCCGGCCTCCGGTCAACTGCCAACACACCGCGTATGGACTCGGCCAGATTCAAACCTGGCTTGGAACCGGCCGGTGGCGGGTGATTCACTTCAACTTCGGCATCTGGGACACGCATCTGCTTGATGGCAGCGGGAATATCGTCTCCGAATCCGCAAGTCCGCTTCCCTCGGGCATTAGGATCCGGCATACCCCCGAGCAGTACCGGGCCAACCTGGAGGAGATTGTCCGCATGCTCCAGAAGACGGGAGCCGCGCTCATCTGGGCCAGTTCCACGCCCATCATGAGTCGGACTGGCGCGCGGTTCGAGGCCATTCCGACACTGAACCGCGTGGCGGCCGAGGTAATGCGGGCGCACCAGGTTTCCGTAAACGATCTCTTCACGTTCGTCCTGCCCCACGTGAGCGAGTGGCAAGACCCGGACCAGTGCCATTTCCGTGCTACCGGCAACCAGGCCCTCGCGCGGCAGGTCTCGGCGTGCGTGCGGCGCGCCCTGGCCTGAACCGCTTCGCCCCGGCACTGTTCGTCGACCCACTGGTTTCCACTAGCTTTCCGGCCAGTGATCGGTTACTCTTCAAACGTTGATTTCGCCCAGCAATCTGATCACGTTTTCACGCAAGAACCTATCGCAGAGGACTTGCACTATGACAATCGGGATTCCCAAGGAAACGAAGACTCGGGAGCACCGCGTTGCCTGCACTCCCGGGGGCGTGAACGAACTGGTGCGGCACGGTCATGTCGTGCGGGTAGAGAGAGGTGCAGGCATCGGTAGTGGGTATGCGGATGAGCAGTACGCCGCTGCCGGTGCAACGCTTGCGGCCTCCGCGGAGGACGCTTGGTCCGCCGAACTTGTCGTCAAGGTCAAAGAGCCCCTGTCCGAGGAGTATCGGTATCTGCGCCGCGATTTGATTCTCTTCACTTTCCTTCATCTGGCGGCGGCACCGGAACTGACGCGGGCGCTGCTGACCAGCGGCGCCACGTCGGTAGCCTATGAGACGGTGACAGTGGGCCCTACGCTGCCGCTGCTGGAGCCCATGAGCGAAATTGCGGGGCGGATGAGCGCCATCGTGGGGGCGCACTACCTGAGCCGGGCTCAAGGTGGGAATGGAGTGCTGCTGGGTGGTGTGCCCGGCGTGCTACCCGGCAACGTGGTGGTTCTTGGTGGCGGCACGGCTGGGATGAATGCGGCGCGCATGGCCGCTGGCCTTGGCGCCAGCGTGACGATCATCGAGATCGATCTTGCGCGGATGCGGTTCCTGGACTCGCTGCAGCTTCGGGGCGTTCGCACACTTTACAGCAACGAGCAGAATCTACAGTCGCTATTGGGAGAGGCCGACCTGCTGATCGGCGCCGTGTTGTTGCCCGGCGCGAAGGCGCCCAAACTTATCTTGCGCGAAGACCTGAAGCGTATGCAACCGGGATCGGTGCTTGTGGACATCGCGATCGACCAGGGAGGCTGCGCCGAAACGTCCCATCCCACGACTCACGATGCTCCGGTCTTCGTCGAGGAAGGCGTGCTGCACTACTGCGTGGCTAACATGCCTAGTGCCTATGCGCGAACCGCAACCCAGGCCCTGACCCATGCGACCCTGCCGTACGTCCGCAAAATCGCCGACCTCGGCGGGGAGGACGCCTTGCGGCGCGTCCCGGAACTGCGTGCTGGGCTGAGCGTGTGGCAGGGGCATCTGACCTGTCGCGCCGTGGCTGAGGCACTGGGCATGCCGTTCGCCACGCCTTCCTTCGAGGAACCGGCCACATGAAGCCAATCTGCGCCACCAGACGCCGGAACAGCCGCCGGAACCAGATCCTGCAGTTGCATGCCGGCCAGCGGGAAGTCAGCACCGCCGAAATGACGGCGCATTTCAGCGTGCCCGCCATGACCATCCTTCGCGACACCTCTTTCCGCGGGTGTCGGCGCTACGCTCGCGTGATTCGCAGGCGCGGCGGTTTGGCGAAAAACGAAGTCGTTCAACCAGTCTTGCCGCAATCCGGCAGACCTGCATTCCAAGGAGCATAACCATGACCAGGACAAAGAAAGCGGTTCGGGTTTTCGGCACGGACAAGCGCATCAGGCTCGGCATCTGGGGGCTCGGGCGCGGGATGAGTTTCTTCAACACCTGCAAATTCCTGAACATCGACGTGGTTGCAGGGTGCGACTTCAACGCGCACATGCGTGACAGGTTTCTCAAGGCATGTCCCGGCGCGTTCGTCACGGACAATGCCGAGGAGTTTCTCAAGCAGGATTTCGACGCGGTGCTGCTCGCCACGTTCTGCCCGGCGCACGGACTGGACGCGGTCAAGTGCCTGCAGGCCGGCAAGCACGTGCTGTCCGAGGTGACCTCGTTCTTCTCGCTGGCCGAGGGCGTCAGGCTGGTGGAGGAGGTCGAGAAGCGGAACCTCGTCTACAACCTCGCCGAAAACTACCCCTTTAGCGCCGCGAACATGTGGCTGGCGCGCCGCTGGAAGGATGGACTGTTCGGCGACCTCATGTATGCCGAATACGAATACGTCCACGAGTGCCGGTCCTTGTGCTACACCTACATCGACGGCATCCCCGTCCAGCCGGGCCACACGGTTCACAACTGGCGTAGCTGGCTGAGCGCCCACTACTACTGCACCCACTCCCTGGGCCCCGTCATGGTCATCACCGGCACACGTCCGACCATGGTGGAGGCGTTCCCCGTCCGGCCACACCTGGCGGGCTATCTCCGCGGCAGCGGTTTGAACAAGATGGCCCCGTCGATGATTCAGATGGACAACGGCAGCGTCGTGCGCAACCTTATGGGCGCCACAACCAACGACTCGCACACCCAGCGTATGTGGGGCACGCTGGGCGCCTACACGATCGGCTACGACGGCGTCCGCCTGCGCCTCGGCGCCGCGGGCAAGTCCCCGATGATGCAGGTCAATCCGAAGTGGGAAGGCCTCGGCGAACTGGCAGCACAGACCGGCCATGGCGGCGGCGATTTCTGGACGCTCTACTACTTCGCCCGCGAAATCCTCACCGGCGAGAAGGGACCGTTCGACATCTACGGCGGCTGCGATGTCACCATTCCCGGCATCCAGGCACTGCGCAGCACGCTGGAAGGCGGCAAGCCTATGGAGGTTCCGGACTTCCGCAAACAGGCCGACCGCAACCGCTACCGTTCCGACGATTGGCAGCAGGATCGATACGATGTCAAGCGCGGCGTGTTCGGCGGTTTTGTGCCGGACGCCCAGGACAGGGCGGCCCGCTTCTCCACCGTCATGAAGGATATGGTCGCTTGCGCCCCCGTGTACCGCGCCTACGCGGCCTGGAAAAAGGTGCAGCCGGATCTCACCCGGCCCGAGGAGTTCCTGCCGGTGGCTAACCAACTTCTCGGCGACTATCCGAAACTGGTGGAAACCTACCGCCAGGCGCGCGAGATCGTGACGTCGTATCCGGATTCCGACGGCGCCCAGGTGCTCGCCGAGATGCTGGACGTCGGCGAAGAGAAGCAGGTGTTGGCCCCAGGTTTCCTGCCCGCGCTCAAGAAGGAGGTCGCCGCTCTCCGGCGGCGGCTAACGGGCCGGACAAAGCCCGGCCTCGAAAAGCTCACGCGTTCGGCGCTGCTGGCCGACAAGATGCGCATTGCCGCGGTCCCCTATCCCGCCAAAAGCCTTCCTTTCACGGCGCTCAGGCACGAAGAGTCGTTCGACTTTGAGGACATCCGGCCGGCGTACAATGGCACGCCGAAGGAGGGTCTCGTCTACTGCCGTGGATTCCTTACGGCCAAAAAGGCGGGCGCAGTCATTCTGCACATCGGCGCGGATGGGCCCTTCAAGGTCTTCGTGAACCGGAAGGAAATCCTGTGCAGCCAAAAGGCGACGCATCCGATCGCGGCGGCTGTCCAGGCGATGCCCGTGATCCTGCGGAAAGGACGGAACGAGATCGTCCTGGCCATGCGCACCGATGACGGCAACGCGTGGGGTTTCAAGGCCACGACGTAGGACGTGGGTAACACGCCATGACGACTCGCTTCACAGAGGCCTTCGAGGAGCTTCCGCCGGACGAGCGGGAGGCGTATCACCGCGCAGTGTTCCTAAACATGGACACCCCGCGCGCGGCGGAGTTGCGCCGTGCCTACTACGCAGGCCTGCTGCGGCAAATGGGCGCCAACGTGCAGATCGGCTGTGGCGTGAAACTCGTCAATCCGCAAAACATCTCCCTCGGCGACAACGTTTGCATCGAGGACGACTGCACTCTCGTCGCCCGTTCTGAACGCGGGATCACCATCGCCGAAGCCGTGAATCTAAAGCATCGCGTCTACCTCGACACGGAAGGCGCCGACGGCTACATCGAGATCGGACCGCGCGCCTACCTGGGCACAGGCTGCTGCCTGCATGGACACCGGGGGTTGGAGATCGGGGAGGACACCCTCTTCGCCCAGAACGTCACCATCACGCCATACTCCCACAAGTTCGACGATGCGGCGCGCCCCATCATCAAGCAGGGCGGGCACTGCCGTCGCGTTGTCGTCGGCCGGGACTGCTACCTCGGCATGTGCGTCTGCGTCCTGTACTCCGCCGACATCGGCGAGGGGTCGGTCATCGGCGCAGGCTCGGTGGTGGTGAAACCCATTCCGCCGTTTTCGGTGGCTGTCGGCGTCCCCGCACGCGTGTTTCGCCAGCGCGGCGTTCTGGCGGAAAGAGAAATTGTTCAACCAGCCTCGCCGCGATCCGGCAGGACTGCATCCCAAGGTGAAAAAACATGACCAGATCTGTTGGGATGGCCTCAGCGACCTGACGACGCAGGCTGGTAGAGCCAATCCCGCGTGACCCGCCGCACGCGGAGATCCTGAAGTACGGCGCTCTTATCGCCGCCGCCGCAGCAATAGGCCAGCAGGATGGCGTCATCGGCCGGGTGGATCGCGGTATAGCAGAAGCCGTGATCGGGAGCGTCCTCCAGCAGTCTGTGGTGTTCCCATGTCCGGCCATCGTCGCGGCTGATGGCGCTCACGAGCGGGGTACGGCCCCAGCTCTTGGACTGGAAGTTGTTGTTCTGCGGTAAGACAGGGATCAGGCGGCCGCTGTGGTCGTTCCACACGGCGAGCAGATCACCAGTGGCGGGCAGACGCTTGATGCACAGCGGCGAACAAGGGGCGCGGAACACCGACGGACGCGGCGGCGTCCAAGTCTCGCCCCGGTCCTCGGAATAGAGTTCGTAATGACAGCCGATGTCGGTGCGCGAGTAGGCGTACAGGCGCCCGTCGCCGAGTTCCACGACGCCGGGTTCCTGCATGCCGCTGCCGCTGCGTATCGGCAGCGCCCACCAGTCACGCGCCTCGCGCCAGGATTGACCCGCGTCGTCGGAGAGGAAGAACGTGGCGATTCCGCGGGAATCGGTTGCGGAATAGTAATCATTCCGCGGCGTATCGGCCGTCAGCCGGTTCCTGTGCCAGCCGGCGGGCATGACCAGCCGGCCGCCGCTCAGCTGGATGACGCGGTCGTTGTTGACACAGAAGTAGCCGGGAGCCGGGATGCATAGCGTCGGATCGCTCCAGCTCCGGCCTTCATCGGCGGACGTGCGCAGATAGGCGCGGCAATCGGCAATGCTGTTCTTGCGCAGGTAGAAGAGAGCAATGCGGCCGTCCTGCAGGCGCAGCAGGGACACGCTCATGACATTGCATCCTCCCTCGTTCTCCACCACCACCTCGTCGCGTTTCGACCAGGTGCGCCCGCCATCGTCGGAGAAGCGCGCGCAGAGCCGCGCCGTAGCCTCGTCGGCCCAGCTCTCGCCGTAGTAGTGGGTATAGACGAAGAGAATCCGCCCATCTTTCAGCGTGACGAAGGCGCCTTCGGAGTTGCGCGGGTTGTCGCGACGGTGCGACAAGTCGAGAACAATCTGATTCTTCATGGTTGTTAGGCCTCCTGCACGGCAAACGACAACCCCCCGGTCATCGGCACAGGCGCCGATGACCAGAAGCGATTGCCGAACGATATACTATTATTTCAGGATTTTCAAGAGTCCAAGAAATATTGGCCAATTCTCTGGTTGGGCTTCTGCGTCTTCTCATTCGGGGCACTAGTTGGTTTGGCGCAGAACGAAGGATTCTGTCCTCGTTCCATCCTTCCTCTCGTGTGTGCGCCCAGCATGGGCGCGATGTAAATGGAGTCATAATCTCCTTGAGAGGCCCTGACGCGAAATCCATAGAGCTTCCCCATCGGCGCCCATCCGCTGCATCTGCCACACCGGGATCATCCGGCTGTCGGGGCTCGTGTCATTTTAGGTTGAGCGTCATGGCCACGAAGGCCAACGGCGGCAGCTGGCCGATAACCTTGCCGTTTCTGACCACGAACTCGCTGAATTCCCGCGCGCAGACGGCTGACGGATTCTCGTGGGAGTTGACGGCCTTCGGATCATTCCCGGCGACGATCTCCGCGGATTTGATCGTTTCGATGGTCCTGTCGGCGAGGTCTACCGTCAAGTTCATGTCCTGATCCCGACTGCGGTTCGTGAGAAAGACCTGCAGTTTTCGTCCATTGAGGATCGCGCTGGCATCGACAAAGGTGACACGGCCATTGGTTTTACCTTCATACGACGGTCCGTCCACGACCACACTCAGCGCCGTACCCTGCCGCCGCTTGCTGAACAATTCGAACGGGTAAAAGGTGCTCTGGATCAGCATCTCGTCGCCACACGTCAGAATCGGCGCGATGACATTGGCGATCTGCGCCAGGTTGGCGATCTTCACACAATCGGCGTGCCGCACGAAGCTGTGCAGGAACCCGGCCACCATTAGCGCGTCTTCGAGGTTGTAGACCTCCTCGAGCAGGTGGGGCGCCCGCATTCCCTCGCCATCCATATGCCGGTTCTTGTACCAGACGTTCCATTCGTCAAAGCACAGATAGGCACGCTTCCCGCTTTTGCGCCGGGCTTGCACGAACCGACAAACAGCGTCCATCTCCTCAATCTGCCGGTCAATGCTGTTGGTTCCGGCCAGGTAGTCGTCCGTGTCGCCGTCCCGATTGCCCACGTAGCGGTGCAGGCTGACATAGTCCGCCAGATCGCCAATGTGTTCGAGAACTTGGCGGTCCCATTCCATGTAGGTTGTCAATCCAGTGCTGCAAGAACCGCAGGCCACCACCTCGATGGTCTTGTCGGTGTCCTTCATAATCTTCGCCGCCTGCTGGGCGCGGATCGCGTACTGATCGGCCGGGACATGCCCGATTTGCCAGCTTCCGTCCATCTCGTTGCCCAGGCACCACAGTTTCACGCCATGCGGTTCTCGGAAACCGTTTGCGACGCGCATATCCGCAAAGCGCGTACCCCCGGGACAATTGCAGTATTCGACCCAGTTCCGCGCCTCTTCCGGTGTGCCCGTGCCGAGATTCACCGTGAGCATTGGCGTCCAGCCCATCCGGCGGCACAGGGCAAGGTATTCGTCTGTGCCGAATTGGTTGCTCTCAATACTTTGCCAGGCGAGTTCACGAAGCACCGGGCGGCTCTCCTTCGGCCCAATGCCATCCATCCAGTGATAGCCGGAAGCGAAGTTTCCGCCGGGATACCGCATAGCCGTCATATCCAGACGCTTCAGTGCCGCGAGAACGTCCCCACGGCAGCCGTGTTCATCGGCGTGGCGGGATCCCGGCTCATATACGCCTTCATATACCGCCCGGCCAATGTGCTCCAGGAATCCGCCAAACACGCGCGGATCAACGGCACCCACCTGGTGCCTTGAGTGAAGATGTACAGTGCTATGCATGCCTTTTCCTTGCCCAACAGTGTTATTGAGCGTACTTCACGACTAAAAATTCAGCAGCGCAGTTTGAGTTTACGGGTGCCACGATATGCCCGTCAATCCTTGGTTGGAACACTGGCTGGAAATATTGAAAGGGTGCGACAATTATGCCATACTTTGCGGCGTGAAGATCGAAATCCTTCCCTCGCTGCTCTCGGCCGACTTCGGGCACCTCGCGGACGGCGCCAAGCTCGCCGAGCTTGCGGGCGGCGACGCGCTGCACCTGGACATCATGGACGGGCACTTCGTGCCCAACCTGACCTTCGGGCCGGACGCCGTGGCCGCCGTCCGGCGCGCCGTGAAGATGCCCCTCAACGTCCACCTCATGCTGACGCACCCCGACCGCTTCGTCAAGCGCTTCGTCGATGCCGGCGCCGACGCCATCTCGATCCACGTCGAGGCGGCCTGCGAGGTGAACGCCACACTGACCGCCATCCGCACGCGCGGCCTGTCCGCCGGACTCGTGCTCAAGCCGGCCACCCCCGCCGACGCTCTGCGGCCCTTCCTGGGGCACTTCGACTTCGTCCTCTGCATGACCGTCGAGCCGGGCTACGGCGGCCAGTCCTTCATGGCCGAAATGCTGCCCAAGATCCGCCAGGTCCGCCGCCTGTCGGACGCCATGGCTGCCCACCCCTTCCCCGTAATGGTCGATGGCGGCATCGCGGCCGACACGGCCGCCCAGTGCGCGGCCGCCGGCGCCAGCCAGTTTGTCGCCGGCAACTCGCTCTACTCGGCGCCCGACATGGCCGCGGCCATCGCCGCCATGCGCGCCGCCGCGGCGGCGGCCCAGGCCCGCGGAACCCCCGAACAGCCATGACCGACGAGACCATCCCCAACACGCGCAACTTCTGCATCATTGCCC
>CAYRPP010000056.1:0-2483 GCA_964426115.1 uncultured Lentisphaerales bacterium
CTGGCGGATGTAGATCGGGTTGTCGTTCTTGTGAAGCGCCAGCAGGGTGAGCGGCTGACCGCGCCGGGCCGCCTCGATCTGCAGGTGATTGTCGAGCAGTCCGTCCGACACCAGCCAGCGTCGCCCCTGCATGTGGTCGAGCAGTTCGCGCGCGCAGGCGTCGGCAAAGGCGCCGCGCCTGCCGCTGGCTTCGAAGCCGTTTACGACCGAGGTGGCCGCGACCACCACGAAGAGGCACGCGGAGAAGGCATAGCCCATCCAGACGCCCATACGGACGCGGGGGCTGTTGGCCGGCATGACGCCCGCGACCGACGTTAGCGTGCGGACGCCCGCCACCAGCAGGAACCAGTAGGCGGCCAGGTAGCCGGCCACCATCGCCGTCAGCGCGAACATAATGACCGGGAGCCCGCCATGACCGCGGAGCACACCCCAGGCGTTGCCGAGGCTGAAGAGCACCAGCAGGGTCATCGCGGCGTGGAAAAGGTAGATGCCCCATTCGCGCGACTCGTTAAGCGAGCGGCGGGCAATGAGCTGCGCAGCCGCCCAGAGCACCCAGATCATCATGTAGAACAGCCAGCCGACCTCGGGCAGTGAGACGCGCAGCGTTCGGACGTGATCGCGCAGCATCGTCCGCACCACGTCCCAGTAGCCCTCGTATCCGCGCAGCGTCAGATCCTCCATCTGGCAGAAGCGGCGCGCCACCAGCAGCGAGAAGCCGAGTCCCGCGAGAGCCAGGAGGCCCAGCAGCAGGAAACGCCAGAACCGCAGCTTGTCATGGCGGTAGGCCGTGTACAGGCTGTAGAAGATAAAGACGGGGGAGAAGGCGGTAAAGACCACGCTCTCGACGACACCCACTCCGTAGAGCAGGGCGAAGAGCAGGCCCAGCGCCAGGTTGAGGTGCCTTGCGAAGGCCATGAACAGGTGCGCCAGCAGCAGCAGCAGCAGCAGGTCGAACCCCTGGAAGTGCAGGCGCGTCGAGACCATCCATAAGGGCACGCTGAAGGCCAGCGCCACGGCGGCCACAGCGCCGCCCAGGATCGAGGCCTTGACGGACAGCTGCGCGCGTCCGTGGTCGTCGTCGATGCAGCGGTGGAGCAGCGAGGAGACCAGCAGATAAAGCAGACCAACGCAGGCAACGCCGCATAGGGCGCTGAACGCGTTGAGACGCCAGGCCAGGTTGCGGGCATCGAGACCGCCGATCCACCCGACCAGCGCGCCCCAGAGCGGATGGGCCGGAGCGATCTGCGGCTCGATGCCCGTGTAGGTGGCCATCAGCGCGGCCGACTGCCCCGGAAACACGCCTGGGGATAGCGTCAGGAAGAACACCATGGCGGCCAGCGCCATCGCACCCAGGCAAAGCACAAGATCCAGCCTGCGTTTCCAGTTCCGGCAACTGATCGTGTCGCGATTCATCGCCCTCTCCCTTCAAACCAAGAAACGAATGCTGGTATCATGTCAGAATGCGCACAACGGGGCAAGAGTCAATGCGGCCCGGTGGCGCCTTCCTTCATGCCATCTGCGCGCGCAGGAATCCAATCGCCTTGGCGATGTCCGCGGCGGGATCGGGCCCCACCTCGCGCTCGATGGTCAGGAATCCCTTGTAGCCGATCTGCGCCAGCGCGGCCAGGTAGCGCGGCCAGTCGACCTGACCCTCGCCGAGGGGCACTTCCTTGAACTTGACGGGCGTCTCGGACGTGGCGCCGGTACCGTGGTAGACTGCGGCGGCGCTGCCGGGGGAGAGCTGGATGCCGTCCTTGGCGTGGGTGTGGACAATGAAGTGCTTCAGGATGTGCACGGCCTGGACCGGGTCGTCGGCGCATACCATCACCAGATTGGCGGGATCGAGGTTGACGCCCAGTCCCGGGCTGTGGATGTCGTCAAGGAACTGCCTGAGCACCACGGCCTTCTCTGGCCCCGTCTCCACGGCGAAAGTCACGCCCTTGCCGGCGGCGTAGTCGGCCAGCTCGCGGCAGGCGGCGAGCATCGTCTGGTAGGTCGCGCAGGCGCGGTCCTCGGGCGTCACGCCGATGTGTGTGGTCACAACCGGCACGGCGAGGTCGGCGGCCAGGTCGACAATGCGCTTTGAGAGGGACACCTTTTCCGGATTCTTCGCGGCGTCATGGAATCCGCCGCCCATGTCGCCGCAGAGCGCCGAGATGACGATGCCGAGGCCGTCGACCAGCTTGCGCAGATCCTTCCGCTTCTTAGCCGTCATCTCGTCGGGCCCCATCGGGCCCTGCACTGTGTAGACCTGCACGCCCTCGGCACCGATCTGGGCCGCCTTGCGGATGCCTTCCAGCGGTGGCAGGCGGAATCCGTCCGACATGACACCAATCTTGAACTGCTTCATGATCGCTTCCTTGCTGCGTGTGTTCCAGAGCACCGCCGCCGTCAGGCGCTCGCCATCGCGCCGCGCGGCACGTTCGGCAGATGCGCCAACCGTATCCGAGCCGCGTGCCGCCGTCAAGCCGATTCGGCGCTAG
>CAYRPP010000056.1:2583-8840 GCA_964426115.1 uncultured Lentisphaerales bacterium
AGCCGATTCGGCGCTAGACCAGCTCGACGCGCAGCGCGGCATTGGACCGGATGTCGTCGTCGAGCATCCGCCCCAGGCGCTGGTAGACGGGTCCGGGACGCCCCGTGCCGACCGGCCGACCCTCGTACTCGCGCACCGCCACCAGGTTGAGGGTGGTGCCGACGATCAGCATCTCCGCCGCCGCGCGCACATCCGCCTCGGACAGGTCGCGGTGCCCTACGGCGCACAGCGTGCCGTCGGCCACGAGCACCCCGGCCAGCTCGATCAGTCGCAGCATCGTGGTGCCCGCCAGGATGTTCTCCAGGCGCGGGAAGAGGAGCTCCCCGCCGCGGGTGACGATGCCGGCGTTCTCCGTCGGCCCCTCGGTCAGATGGCCGGCGGGATCGAAGCCGACGACGAAGTCGACGCCCCAGTCGACCGCCTCCCGCTTCATGAGGACATTCGGCAGGTAGTTGCAGTTCTTGATCCCGGCCAGCTCCGAAGGCTTGCAGGGAATCTGGCTGCGTCGCACGACGGCGCCCCCGGGATGCTTCTCCATGAAGGGCGCGCCGAGGGCGTAGACGACTATGTAGAGCGCCGGGCGCGGCGCGTCGTAGGGCGAGACCCCGAAGCTGCCCGGGCCGCGGGCCAGGATCACGCGCACGGAGCAGTCGCGCCGGCCGGCGACGCGGATCGTCTCGTGGGTCAGCCGCATGATCTCCCCGCGCCCGCCCGGCCAGGCGATGCCGATCGCGGCCGCCGAACGCATCAGCCGGTCGAGGTGCGCCTCGAAATTGTATAGGCCGCCATCGACGCACTTGCCGGTGTCGAAGACCCCGTCGCCGCGGTGGACAAGATGGTCGTCCAGCGGCAGGAGCATGAGCGCGGGGTCGGTCACCACGCCGTCCAACAGGCTGGAATACATGGCGTAGTAGCCGCCGAACCATGGCTGGCGCCGGGATTCGAGCGCCGCGATGAATGCAGTGGAATCGAGTAGCTTCATAGTGTGCTGTTCCATGAACCGCGCCCCGGACGGGGCGGCACCATTCAGGCACCATTCAACCGAGCCGGTTAATTTAAATATGATAGACCGGGAGCGGTAGAAGTGCAATGGCGCGCTATCGCAACTTTCGGCTTCCGGTTTGGCAACTGATAGCCGATAATGTCGGCAACGTTAACGCAAGGAGAAAACTGATGAACCCATGGCAGATACTGGCCATCGTTGTCGCCGTGCTCGTCGTGTCAGCGGTCGGCATCTACAACTCGCTTGTCACGCTGCGCCAGCGCTTCAAGAACGCCTTTGCGCAGATCGACGTGCAGCTCAAGCGGCGCTACGACCTGATCCCCAACCTCGTCGAGACCGCCAAGGGCTACCTCAAGCACGAGCGCGAGACGCTCGAGGCGGTCATCAAGGCGCGCAACCTCGCGCTGAGCGCCTCGCAGCAGGCCGGCGCCGCCGTGGGCCAGCCCGACGCCATGCACTCCCTCGGCCAAGCCGAGGGACAGCTCAATGGCGCGCTGGCCCGCCTGATGGTCGTCGTCGAGCGCTACCCCGAACTGAAGGCCGACAAGAACATGGCCATGCTCCAGGAGGAGATCACGGCCACGGAGAACAAGGTCGCCTTCGCGCGCCAGTCCTACAACGACGCCGTCACGGCCTACAACACCAAGCGCGAGGTATTCCCGGCCAACCTCTTCGCCGGCGCTTTCGGCTTCCAGCCGGCCACGCTGTTCGAGGTCGCCCAGGCCGCTGAACGCGAAGCACCGCGCGTCCAGTTCTAGAACCGGCGACCCGCATGGATTTCTTCGAGCACCAGGAACAGGCGCGGCGCCTCTCGCGACGGCTGGTCTGGCTGGTCGCCCTCGCGGTGCTCGGCGTGCTGGCTGCGCTGCACCTCCTAGGCGGCGTGGTTTGGCTCGCGCTGAACGACCAGCCGGGAATGGTTTTGAACCGTGTCCTGTGTGAACCGCGGCTGCTGCTGGTGTCGCTGGGCCTCGGCGGCGGAATCCTCCTGCTGGGCACCCTGGCCAAGCTCCATTCTCTGCGGGGCGGCGGAGCGTCGGTGGCGCTCTCGATGGGCGGCACGGAGGTCGCGCCCGGGACACGCGACTTCGCGGAACGGCGGCTGCTGAACGTGGTCGAAGAGATGGCCCTCGCCGCCGGCGTCCGCGTGCCGCGCGTCTTCGTCCTCTGCCAGGAGCGAGGACTCAACGCCTTTGCGGCGGGATTCTCGCCGGACGACGCGGTGGTCGCCGTAACCCAAGGTTTGCTCGACACGCTCAACCGAGCGGAGCTGCAGGCCGTCGTCGGCCACGAGTTCAGCCACATCCTGAACGGCGACATGCGGCTCAACATCCGGCTGATCGGCATTTTGGGGGGCATCCTTGGCATTTCCGTGACGGGGCGCGTGATCATGGAGCTGGCGCTGCGCGCGCTGCGCTTCGCGCCGACCGGCGGACGCCGAGACCGCAAGAACAACGGCGTCGGCGTCGTATTCGCCTTCGCGGCCCTCGGGCTGGCGGTCTGGATCATTGGTTCGGTGGGGGTCTTCTTCGGGCGCCTGCTGCAGAGCGCCGTCTCGCGGCAGCGCGAATATCTCGCGGACGCCTCCGCCATCCAGTTCACGCGGGATCCCGTGGCGCTGGCCGGCGCGCTCAAGCTCATCGGCGCCGCGCCGCACGGCGCGCGCGTGCGTGCCGGCCACGCCACCGAGGTCTCGCACATGCTATTCGCCAGCGGCATGGTCAGCCTCTTCGCCACCCATCCTCCGCTGGTCAGGCGCATCCGGCGGGTCGAGCCGGACTTCGACGGCGATTTCGCGGCGGCCCGCAACCTGCTGGCCGCGCGCCATGCGGCAGCGCGTGCCGGCGCGTCGGAGGAGGCGGACGGCGCAGATATCTTCGGGGCTGGCGTCGGGGCGGCGGGTGGACTTCTGCAGCAGGTCTTGCGACAGTCCGGCGCCGAAGCCCCGCCGACGACCGCGGCGCGTACCGCGGCATCCGGCAACACGCTCGCCTGGCTCGCCACCGACGAGCGCACTGCCCTGCGCGATCCCGAAGCCGCCATCTGCTGCCTCTACGGCGCGCTGCTGGCGGAGCAGGACACCGAACTGCGCGACCGCCAGGCAGCCTCGATCACGACGGCGCACGGCGACCGGGGCGCCGCCTATGCCCAGGCCGCCGAAGGCTGGCGGCAGCGGCATCACGGCTGGACACCGCGGCAGCGCCGCATGGTCTGCGAGCTGGCCGCCGGACGCCTGCGCGACCTGCCACAGGAACAGCGCGAGCGCATCGTCGGCCAGGTCGCGCAGCTGAGCCATATGGACAAGCGCATCGACGACTTCGAGTTCGCCCTGGGCTACATCATACGGCGCCGCCTGAGTCCCGAGCCGCAGGCGGCGCGCCTCCCTCCCCTGCCCCCCGCGGCCATGGCAGCCGAGGTCTCGCTGATCCTCTCGGCGCTGGCGCATGCCGGCCAGAGCGACCCGCAGGCCGCCGCAGCCGCCTGGACGGCGGGCATCGACGGCTTCGCAGATCCCACGACCGGCGCAACGCTCTTCCCAGGCCTCGCCCCGGTCACGCGTGAACTCGACGCTCTGCCGGCCATCGAAGCGGCCCTGGAGCGGCTGATCCGGCTGACACCGATCTGCAAGCGCGAACTGCTCAACGCCTGCCTGCGGATCATCCGCCACGACCGCATGGTCACCGATGCCGAGGAGAACATGATCGCGGCCTTCGCCGACGCCATCCATGCCTACGGGTGGGAACTGGCCGCCTAGGAAACACCATGCCACGCAAGCCCCTACCGACACCCCCTTCCCTCGCCACGCTCGTCGCCGCGCTCGACGCCGAGATGCGGGGCGAACTCTTCCATGACGACTCGAACAACGGGCTCCAGGTCGCCTGCAGCGACAAGCCGATCCGCAAGGTCTGCTGCGGGGTCGACGCCTCGCTCGCCTGCTTCGAGGCCGCCGCCGCGCAGGGCGCCGACCTGGTGATCTGCCACCACGGCATAAGCTGGGGCAGCTCGCTCCGGCGGATCACCGGCCTCAATTACCGCCGAATCGCCTTTCTGATGCACCACGACATGGCCCTTTGGGCCTGCCACCTGCCGCTGGATGCCCACCCGGTGCTTGGCAACAATGCCGTCCTGGCGCGGGCGCTGGGCCTGCGGCGCTGCCAGCCCTTCGGCATTTATCACGGCACGCCGATCGGCGTGTCCGGCACCCTCGCGCGCCCGCTCGCGTGCGCGGAGTTCGAGCGGCGGCTGACCGCGGCGATCGGACCCCGGGTGAACGCCATGCGATTCGGCGCGACGCGCATCCGCACTGTGGGAATCGTGTCCGGCGGAGCGGCGGCCGAGGTCGAGCAGGCGGCCGAGGCCGGACTCGACGCCTACGTCTCCGGCGAGGCCACGTTGCAGGGGTACAACCTCGCCGAGCAGCACGGTATCAACGCCTTCTTCTGCGGCCACTACGCGACCGAGCGCTTCGGCGTCCAGGCCGTGGGACACTGGATCGAATCGCATTTTGGGCTTCCCGCCTTATTCATCGATATGCAACTGCCGTTTTGACCGATTGCCGCTCCGTCGAAATCGCTATCGCCATCGGGATCGGGATCGCTTACACTACGCTCTTTCACGATGCCGATCCCGATGGCGATAGCGATCCCGATGCAGGCGACCACGGCGAAGACAACGGTTATGAACGCAAGATGAGCACCGACACCGACACCCGTCCCGACTGGGACACCTACTTCATGGAGATAGCGAAGGTGGTCGCCCTGCGCGGCAACTGCCGGCGCCGCAAGGTGGCGGCTGTCGTGGTCTCAGACCACCGGATCATCTGCACGGGCTACAACGGCACCCCGCGGGGCGTGCGCAACTGCTGCGATGGCGGCTGCGCGCGCTGCGCCAGCGATGCCCCCTCGGGTTCCGGCCTCGCTGAGTGCGTCTGCTCGCACGCCGAGGAAAACGCCATCACGCAAGCGGCCTACCACGGCATCCGCCTCAAGGGCTCCATCATCTACGTCACGATCTGTCCCTGTCTCACCTGCGCCAAGATGATCATCAACGCCGGCATTGTCGAGGTGGTCTACGGCGGCGACTATGTTTTCACGGAGCAGACGCGCGCCCTGCTCTCCGAAGCCGGCGTCAAGTTCCGCCGCTACCATCCGGCAGCGCTGGTGGCCCGCAAGAATTGACGGCTCAGCCCCTCCACTTGCGCGACATAGGGTCTTCCGCCGGTGATTTTGCCTTTTTACCTTGTCGCGAGAGCCTTGTTGTTTGGGGAGCCGCATAGGGAAAGTGACTGGTTTTCGCTCCGTCAGACCGATTACGGGCTGAACCGAATACGGCCTTGCCGGCCTCCGGGCACATTGCTACAATCGGCAAAATGAAACCGTATGGACGCGTTTCCCGGTTAACGGAGTCTGCATGATCCAGAAAATCGTATGCTATGGCGAGGAGTCCCTGCGGGCAAAGGCGATCCCCGTGACCGAGATCACGCCCGAAATCCGCCAGCTCGTCACGGACATGATAGAGACGATGAGAGCCGCGCGCGGCGTCGGACTGGCCGCCGAGCAGATCGGCCGCCAGGATGCGGTCTGCGTCATCGACGTGCCCGTCGAATCCGAGAAGCCGGAGTGCACCACCTTCAACTCCCCCGTCGCCATGCCGCTGATCATGCTCAATCCCGAGGTGGGCGACCCCAGGGGAAAGCAGCGTGACGAGGAGGGATGCCTGAGCTTTCCAGACATCTCGGTGCCCGTGACCCGCGCCAGCCAGGTCACCGCGACCTACACGGATCTTGATGGCCTGCGCCAGACGATCACCGTGCAGGGACTGCTGGCCCGTGCGATCCAGCACGAGTGCGACCATCTGAATGGGGTGCTGCTGGTCGACCGCATGAGCACCCTGCAGCGCATGTCCGTGGCCGGCCAGCTCCGCCGGCTGCGCCAGAAGGCCTAGCCCTTGGCCGGCACTGCCGGCGCGTTCTGGATGACGCTGCTGGCCGTCTTGATCAGTCCGGCCACGTTTGCCAGGTCGGTCGGGATGATCATCGTGTTGCCGGTCCGGGCCAGCCTGCCGAACTCGCCGATGTACTGCTCGGCCAGGCGCAGGTTGACCGCATTGAGCCCGCCCTCGGCCTGCGTCGCCTGGGCGATCTCGCGGATGCCGGCGGCTGTCGCGTTGGCCACGAGCTTGATCTCCTCGGCGCGGCCCCCGGCCTCGTTGATGCGCTTCATCTTCTCGCCCTCCGAGCGCGCGATCGCCTCCT
>CAYRPP010000057.1:0-8807 GCA_964426115.1 uncultured Lentisphaerales bacterium
GAAGCCAGCAACCGTTTCATACGACACTCTCCTTGCATGTAAATGTTGCCAAAAACCATCATATGCATCATTGCATATTCCACGCCGTTTGTCAATTACGAGGTGGTTGACAGTCGATTCAGGAGCATGCGATACTTTTTGCATCGGTCTGACTGGCTGGGCAGTGGGGGATTTGGGGCATGGACAACATTAACGCGGACACCACGGGATGGGCTGAGAAGCTCAAGCGCTCGACGACCGTCAAGCTGGTCATCATCGGACTCATTATGCTGGTGCTGCAGTTGCCCGTGGCGCTGATCGGCGAGCTTAACCGCGGTCGTCAGAACAGACAGGAGTCCGTGGCCAGCGAGATCTCAGATAAATGGGGAGGTGCGCAGACCGTTGGAGGCCCCGTGCTCTCCATTCCGTTTCAAACGGTCGTTAGGGAGACCGAGCGGAACCCGGATGGAAGCACACGCGAGGTCGTCAGGACGGTCACCGTATGGCAGACGATCCTGCCGGACCTCCTGGAAATCGACGGCCATGCGGTTCCGGAGGTGCGCTCGCGCGGAATCTACCAGGCTGTCGTCTATCATTCGACCGTCAAGATCCGCGGGCGGTTCGTGATACCGGAAGGCGTGCGCGACGGCGTAGCGCAGACTAATTCCATGCGCTGCGCGATCGCCGTCAGCGACATCAAGGGCCTCGGTGGGGTCAGCGGAAAGCTCGATGGCAAGGCCTGCGGCTTCCAGGCCGGCGTCGATCGGAGCTTCTGGTTCCAATCGGGCATGACGGTCCTGTTAGACACGTCCGCCGTCAGGCCGGGGAAAGTGTTTGATTTCGAGTTCGACATCGCCCTGAGAGGCAGCTCGGGATGGTTCTTCCTGCCACTGGGCAGGACGTTCACCCTGAACCTGGACGCGACGTGGGGAAGCCCCGGTTTCACGGGAGCCTTTCTTCCCGTGGAGCGTGAAGTGACACCGGACTCATTCACGGCAAGGTGGCAGACTTCGGAGCTGAACCGGGAATATCCGCAGCACTGGCAGGACAAGACGTTCACCCCTGGCAACGACGCCCTGGGTGTGGCGCTCGTGATTCCTGCCAGTTACTACCAGCAGACCGCCCGTTCCATCGCATATTCAATTCTCGTGATAATCATCGTCATGCTGTCGCTTCTGATTGCCGAGCGCCTGCTGGCAATCTGGATGCATCCGCTGCAGTATTTCGTGGCCGGATTGTCGCTCGTGATGTTCTATGCGCTAACCCTGTCGGTCTCCGAGCATGCCGGTTTTGCGGTGGCCTACGCGACTGCGGCCACGGTGATATCCGCCATGATGACTGCCTATTGCGCGGCCATTTTCCGGCGCTTGAAGGCTTCGCTGGCCATCGGCGCCGTGATGCTCGCCGCCTACGCCGTGATCTACTTCATCCTACAAATGGAGGATCTGTCGCTGCTTTTCGGAACACTGGTGCTGCTGGTTCTTCTGGCCTTCGTCATGGCGCTGACGGGCAGAATCAACCGCACACCGGTCGCGCGCCAGGCACAGTAGTCCGGCAGCACCTCCTCGCGAGCTCTCAACATGCACATGTCCGATGCCTTGATCTCCCCAGCCGTCGGCGCGGCCTTCTGGGCCGTTGCGGGCGGGTGGCTCGCCCACTGCGCCCGCCGTCTGCGGAACGCCCTGCGCGAGAGCCTCGCCCCGCGCATGGGGGTGCTGGGCGCCTTCGTCTTCGCCGCGCAGATGATCAACTTCGCGATCCCCGGGACCGGATCGAGCGGACACCTTGGCGGCGGCCTGCTGCTCGCCATCCTGCTGGGCCCGCACGCCGCCTTCCTGGCCATCGCCTCGGTGCTGGCCGTGCAGGCGCTCTTCTTCGCCGACGGCGGCCTGCTGGCGCTGGGCTGCAACCTTTTCAACCTCGGCTTCTTCCCGGCCTTCGTCGCCTACCCGCTGCTATACCGTCCGCTGGCCGGCGGCGCGCCGGCCGGCAGTTCCCGGGCCTGGTTCGCCGCGGTCGCCGCGGGCGTGGTCGGCCTGCAGCTTGGCGCCCTCGGCGTGGTCGTAGAGACGCGGGCCTCGGGCCTGGCGGCGCTGCCCTTCGACACATTCCTGATGCTGATGCTGCCGGTGCATCTCGCCATTGGCCTCGGCGAGGGGGCCGCGACCGCCGCCGTCGTCGCCTATGTCGCCCGTCGGCGGCCGGCGGCCCTGGCGGAGGGCGCGCCGCCGCGCGCCGCGCGTCCGCGGTTGGATCCGGTGGCCGCCGGCCTCGTCGCCGCCACCCTCTGCATCGGCGGCGTGGCAAGCTGGTTCGCCTCGGCCCGTCCGGATGGCCTGGAATGGTCGGTCGCGCGGATCACCGGACAGGCGGAGCCCGCCGCGCCGGAGGGCGGACTCCACCAGCGGATAGCGGGCATCCAGGAACGGACGGCGCTGATGCCCGGCTATGCGTTCCCGACCGCGGACGATGCGTGGCCGGCCGAAGAGTCATGGCCCGCCGTGAGCCCCGCCACCTCGCTGGCGGGCGTGACCGGCGGCCTGCTGACCGTGGCGCTGGCGGGCCTGGCCGGGCTCCTGCTCGGGGCGGGACGCCGCCGGAAATGAACTTCGCCGGACAACTGGAGCCGGGCCGGATGGACGAGCTCGGGCGCCTGGACTCGCCCATGTACCGCATCGATGCGCGCGCCAAGGTGCTCGCCACCCTGGCCTTCACCGTCGCGGTGCTTTCCTTCCCGCGCCAGGCCGTCTCCCCGCTGACCCCCTTTCTCTTCTATCCGGTGGCCCTCGTGGCGCTCGGCCGCATCCCGCCGCGGCTCATCCTCCGCAAGCTGTTCGCCGCCGCACCCTTCGCGCTGCTTGTCGGTCTCTTCAACCCGCTTGTTGAGCGCCGGCCGGTCCTGGCCCTCGGTCCCGTGGTCGTCACGGACGGGTGGCTCGCGTGCCTCTCGATCCTGCTGCGTTTCGCGCTGACGGCCGGGGCGGCCCTGGCGCTGGTGGCCTGCACGGGCATGCACCGGCTGGGCGCGGCCCTGGCGCGTCTCGGCGTGCCGCGCGTCTTAGTGATGCAGATGCTGTTCCTCTACCGCTACCTGTTCGTCGTCGCCGGCCAGGCGTCCGCCATGCTGCGCAGCGCCACGCTGCGCGCGCCCGGACGCGCCCTGCCGCTGCCCGCCTACGGCGCCATGACCGGCCACCTGCTCATCCGCTCGCTGGACCGGGCCGAGCGCGTCTTCGACGCCATGGCGGCCCGCGGCTTCGACGGCGAGGTGCGCCTGCTCCAGACCACGCGGCTGCGCTGGAGCGACGCGCTGTTTCTCGGCGGCTGCCTGCTCTTCTTCCTGGCGGCGCGTCTCCGGAACCTGCCGGAAGCGCTCGGGCGGCTGATCGCGGGAGGGCCGGCATGACGCCGCGGACGGCCGTCGAGGCGCGTAACCTCGCGCATGTCTACCCGGACGGCACGCGGGCTCTGGACGGCGTCTCGTTCCGCATCGCTCCCGGCGAGTCGGTGGCGGTCATCGGCGGCAACGGCGCCGGCAAGTCCACGCTGCTGCTGCACCTCAACGGCTGCCTGATGGCCACGGGCGGCGAGGTGCTGATCGGGGAGACCCGCGTGACCCGCGCCACGCTCCGCGCTGCGCGGCGCGCCGTGGGCCTCGTCTTCCAGGATCCCGACGACCAGCTCTTCATGCCGACCGTCGAGGAGGATGTCGCTTTCGGGCCGCTCAACGCCGGCCTGCCGCCGGAGGCGGTCGAGGCGTGCGTGGCGTCGGCGCTGGAGCGCGTCGGCATGGAGCACGCGCGGCGGCGCCCGCCATACCGTCTCTCGGCCGGCGAGAAGCGGGCGGTGGCGATCGCCACCACGCTGGCCCTTGAGCCGGAGATCCTGGTTATGGACGAGCCCTCCGCCAGCCTCGATCCGCGCGCGCGCCGCCGTCTGGCCGGGCTGTTGCAGGGCTTAACGCTCACCCGCATCGTCGCCACCCACGACCTGCGCCTGGTGGCGGAAGCCTGCCCGCGCGTGATCGTGCTCGATGGCGGACGACTCGTGGCCGACGGCCCGTCGCGCGAGATCCTCGCCGACGAGGCGCTGCTGCTGGCCCACGGCCTCTGCTGACCGGCGGCGGTGGAACAGGAATAAAGGTAAGGCCGTGAACGGGACCAAGGCCGGAGATGAACAACGGGTCGAGGCCGGCGTTGACGAGCTTGCCCAGGATGGGCTTGCCGATTTGGCGCTCAGCGCAACTGCGCCCGCGGAGGATTGCGCAGGTAACGCTCGGTGAAGAGATCCTCGGCCAGACCGAGGTTGTACTCGACCTTGTTGTACGTAATGGTCGTCGCGCTGCCGGTACGCAGGTCGCGGAGCACCGACTTCGTCACCGTCTGGAAACCCTGGATCTCCTTGACCTCCAGCGCCTGCATCTCGCGGATCTTGTTGCCCGCGGCGTCGGTGTACTCGCCCTTGACGGGGATGAAGGTGCCCTTGTGGATCCAGACCGTGTAGGCGGCGAACTCGACCGACTTCGGATCCTTGGGCGTGTTCTTCAGCACGTAGTAGGTGTCGGTCGTCTCGACCAGCTCATGGCTGTCGGCAGCCGGGTTGCGACCGGAGACATCCTCGTAGAAGAAATCGGAGCCGACGAAACTGGTGCGCTTGTCGGAGGCGGCGATGCGCTTGACCAGGTTGAGCCCCGGCATGAAGAGCCAGCGGTCGTCGTCACCGCCGACATGCTTGTGGACCAGGTAGGCCATCTTGTTGACGTCCGCTGGACGTTCGAAGAAGACGTACATCTTCTGGTCACCCGTGAAGGCGTCGCCGGCCGTCCCCTCGGGTTCGAGGTCGAGCCGCAGGATGGTGAATTCGCGGGTGCGCTCGCGTCCCTGGGCGTCCTTGATCGACATCGAGACCTTGGCCCGCCCGTCGCGTCCTTGGTAGTAGGCGGCGCGGTTGGCGCGGGCGACGATCTCGTCGACCGGGAGCGTCTCCTGGGCCAGGAGCGGGCAGGCAACGAGGGCGAGCATGGAGGCGGAGAGCAGTCGTGTGTTCATGGCGTTTTCCTGTCGTTGTTGGTTTCGGGGAGGTCGGCATCGTCGCTCGGCACGATGCAGCCGGGGTCGGTCGGATGCTCGCGGCAACGTTTGCGCCGGCTGTTGAAGAAGGAGAAGAGCCCGGCCAGCGCGATGGCGGCGAGGCTGCCGATCGTGATGTGGTTCCAGGATGCGTCGATGAAGGCCTGGATGTTGAGCGCGATCGTGAGTATCGCGGCCACGGCGCCGAAGAAGATCGTGCCGCACTTGCAGGCCGTCGGGTGGCGCGACTGCCCGAAGAGCCGCCGCTCCAGCACCGTGATCATCGCCGGCAGCAGGAAAAGCGAGGCGAGGCCGGCCATCAGCAGGATCGCCGCGATGAAGAGGCCGACGGTCTGGTAGGGCACCAGCGGCGCCGCGAGCAGGGGCAGGAAGCCGATGCCGATGACGATCACGTTGCGCGTGATCGCCCGCGCGGGCTCGCCGAACATCGGCCCCGCCGCCGCGCGCCACGAGCCGTGATGCGCGTGCATCTCGCGCGACCGCGAGAGGAAGTGGATCGCGTAGTCGATTGCCATTCCGAGGCTCAGCGACGAGAGCACCGCGACGGGCATGTCGTAGTCCTTGCCGATGAAACCGATCATGCCGTAGATGGCGCCGATGGTCACGGTCAGGGGAATCATCGCCAGGAAGCCCCAGAGCGCGGAACGGTAGAGGATGATCATCATCAGCCAGACGGCCGCGAAGCTGCCCAGGAAGGCCAGCATCATGCCACTGACCATCTTGGCCTGCCAGATGACGTTGATGTAGGTGAGGCCAAACCATTTGGCCTGGATGCCGAGGGGCGCAGGGTGGGCGGCAATGTAGCGGGCGACGGCGTCGATGATGACCTTCATGTCGCGGTTGTCGCCGCTCTTCTGCTGGATCCAGATGCTGGTGTTGCGCCAGGTGTCGGTGCGGACGAAGTGGGCCAGGTCCTGCGGCCGGTGCGAGCTCTCGTACTGCAGCACCGTCTGGGCGACGCCGTCGCGGGTGTCGGGGATGCGGTAGTAGTCGGGGTTGCCCTCCATCAGCTCGCGGTACACGGTGCGCACGAGATCGGCCAGCGAGTTGCTCTTGCCGACCAGCGGGCGCCCGTCGGGGCTCGTGATCGTCTGCAGGTGCTCCTGCAGACCGACCATCCAGTTGAGGACGGCGGGATCCTTGAAGACCTGGCCGGCCTGCGCCTGGGCGCTGACGAAGAGGCTGGCAGCCTCCCAGGCCTCGTAACGATCCTCTGATGCCGCGGCGCCCTGTGCGTCGGCAAAGGCCGCGAGCTGCGCGAAGAAGGCGTCGCGCGTCGTGGCCGTGCGGTCAAGTTCGGCCGCGCGGGAGCGGAGCGCGGCCATCGCCTCCGCCGCGCCGGCGACGCCGGCCTTCGTCAGCGCGTCGGCCTGTTCCCGCAGCGGGGCGTCGAGAGCCGCGGCGAGGTGCGGCGGCGCGGGCAGCGGCTCGCCGGCCGTCAGCGCCAGGTAGCCCATGTAGGTGCCGCCGAAATGGCTGTTCATCACCTTGTCGGCGATGCGGATCTCATGTTTCGGCTCGAACCACCTGACGGGGTTGTCGTTGATGACGACGCGGCTGATGCCGGCGATGGCCACAATCACCAGGCCGACGGCGACCGCCAGGATCGGCTTCGCGAAGCGGAAGGTGCCGCGGCCCGTCGTGCGCAGCAGGCGCGTCATCAGCGAGTGCGATTCCTCGTCCGCGTTGTGCTCGGTGAGGCCGAAATTGGCGAGCGAGGACTCGCGGATGAACATGACCGAGGCGGGGATGAAGGTCACAGTCAGCACCCATGCGACCATGACGCCGATGGCAATGTAGATGCCGAAGACCTGGACGGGGGGAATGGGGGTCAGCGCCAGCGAGACGAAGCCCACGGCCGTCGTCAGGCTGGTGTAGAGCATGGCCGTGAAGAGCGTGTCCATGACGCGGCGGATGGCCGTCGCGCGGTTTTTGCTCTCCTGGTAACGGTCGAAGAACTCGGAAAGGATGTGGATCGAGTCGAGCACGGCGATCGGCATGATGAAGATCGGGATCATGCTGCTCATGATGTGGATCGTGTTGCCGGTGGCGACGAGCAGCGCCATCGTCACGATACAGCTCACGACGGCGACGATCATCGGCGCGAGGATCAGGACGATCTTCTTGAAGAAGAGCAGGAGCAGCAAGAAGATGATCAGCATGGCCATCGGTGCGGAGATGGCCATCTGCTTGAACATCTCGACGCCGAAGGTGTCCTCGGCAATTGGCAGGCCGGTGATGTGGTACTCGTCGCCCGAGGCGAAGGTGGCGATCTTCGCGCGCAACAGGCTGGCCACCCTGAAGGAGAGGTGCTTGTCGGAAAGCGGAATGTAGAGGGCGAGGGACTGGCCATCCTCCGAGACGAGCGTGCCCTTCATGAAGGGTAGCTTCATGGCCTTGTCGCGCACGGCGCGTGCAGCCTCGGGCGTGGCGGGGGGCTCGGGCATGAGCCACTCGAAGCTGACCGTGCCGAGGCCTCCCTGCTCGACGTTGTCGACGGTCGAGGGGGCGATGATGTCGACGCCGATGACGCCCGCCTTGGGATCGCCGGGCTTGCCGATCGCGGCGCCGTGGAGGGTCCTGGCGTACGCGGTCAGCTCGTGGATGTCGCGGAGCGTCGCGGGGTTGAAGACGTAGTCGGGCGCCCGGTCATTGACAATGCCGACAACCAGCATGTCATAGAGGGCGAACTCCGCCTTCATGGCGTGGTTGAAGACCCGCACCGGTTCGTGGTCCGGCAGCATGTTCTCCGGGTCGGTATCGACCTGCACGCCGTGCAGCCGGGGAAAGGCGCCGGGCCAGACGGAGGGGAGGGCGGCCAGCAGCGCCAGCGCCAGCGTGAAGGCGACCATGATCGCCGTGGTTGCCCGGTAGTGGGCTAGACACCAGTCCGTCAAGCGTTTCATCGTCGGCACCTCGCGACCGTGAATACTATACAACCAAGCTGGTGCGGGCTCAGACCGCATCCAGAATGTTCACCACGAAGATCACGAAGATCGCGAAGCGCGGAAAGGTGGCTGCCGATGCCTTCGTGCCCTTCGTGCGCTTCGTGGTGAACCACCTTGAAGAACGTGCGCCCGTTCCGTTCAGGCCCCGGCCTGGGCCTCGATGGCGGCGAGCAACTGCTCTTTCCGCTGCAGGCCAACGAACTGCTGGGCGACCTGGCCATCCTTGAAGAGCAGCAGCGTGGGGATGCTGCGGATGCCGTACTTGGCGGCCGTCGCGGTGTTCTCGTCGATGTTGACCTTGGCCACGGAGGCCTTGGCGCCGACGGCCGAGGCGACCTCCTCGAGGATCGGCCCCTGCATGCGGCACGGACCGCACCAGGGGGCCCAGAAGTCGACCAGGACCACGCCGGCGCGGGTGGCGTCGGCGAACTGTGCATCGGTGATTTCCTTAATGTTTTCGCTCATGTTGCTTCTCCTTCGATCTTAGGTGCCGGCGGCCTGGCGGCCGCCGGCACAGGTGATGACATCGGCTAGGCCTTCGGGCACTTCTTGAGAACAAGGAACCAATCGAGCTTCGTCAGACCCGCTTCGGTCGATTGCATGCGCTCCTTGGCCACGCCGCAGGAGCCGAGAGGCGGGACGATGACATCTTCTCCCGGCACCCAGTTGGCCGGAGTCGCCACCTTGTTGGCGTCCGACATCTGCATGGCGACCACGAGTCGCTTGACCTCCTCCATGTTGCGCCCGTTGGAGGACGGGTAGTAGAGCACAGCGCGCACGATGCCCTTCG
>CAYRPP010000058.1:0-8716 GCA_964426115.1 uncultured Lentisphaerales bacterium
AAAGCAGGGAATCAGGAAAGATCAGGGGCTCGCGCGGCAATTCCTGCTTTCCTGACTTCCTGATTGGTATGGAAGGGAATAAAATAGCCCCATGAACCCCAGACCCGTCGCCCTGATCACCGGCGGCAGCCGCGGCATCGGCCTCGGCTGCGCGCTCGCGCTGGCCCGCGCGGGCTACGACCTCGCCGTCGCCGGACGGCGTCCGGAGGCCGACTGCCTTCCGGCGCTCGATAGCCTGCGCGCCGCCGGCGCCGACGCGCGCTACACGGTCTGCGACGTGGCCGACCGCCCCGCGCGCGAGGCGCTGCTGGCGGCGGTGCGCGCGCATTTCGGGCGCCTCAACGTACTGGTCAACAACGCCGGCATGGCGCCACGCGAGCGGCGCGACATCCTGGAGGCCGACGAGGCAAGCTTCGAGGAACTGCTGCGCGTGAACCTGACGGGGCCCTATTTCCTCACGCAGGTCGCCGCGCGCTGGATGATCGCGCAGCGGCAGGCCGACGCCGCCTTCCGCGGCTGCATCGTCAACATCTCCTCCATCTCCGCCACGACTGTCTCGCTCAACCGCGGCGAATACTGCGTCTCCAAGGCGGGCGTCAGCATGGCGACGCAGCTCTGGGCGGCGCGCTTGGCCGAGCACGGGCTGCCGGTCTACGAGGTCCGGCCCGGCATCGTCGCCACCGACATGACGGCCGGCGCGCGTGCGAAGTACGACCGGCTCATCGCCGAGGGCCTGGTGCCGGAGCGCCGCTGGGGAACCACCGAGGATGTCGGGCGCGCCGTCGCCGCGCTAGCCCGCGGCGAGCTGCCCTATGCCACGGGGCAGGTCATCCACGTCGACGGAGGCCTCTCCATCCCGCGCCTGTAGGCCCTCCGCCATGCGCACCACCACCCTCTCGTCCGCGGCCTGGGGCTCCGTGCCCCTCCACCTCTGCCACACGCTGGTGGCGGGCAGCGGCGCGGCCGGCCTGAACGCGGCGCTCCAGGCGCGGCGCCACGGGCTGGACGACGTGCTCGTCGTCACCGAGGGCCTCGCGGCCGGCACCTCCATCAACACCGGCAGCGACAAGCAGACCTACTACAAGCTCGGGCTCTGCGGCGCGACGCCCGACTCGCCGCGCGCGATGGCCGCCGACCTCGCGGCCGGCGGCGCCATGCACGGCGACCTCGCGCTGGCCGAGGCCGCAGGCTCGGCGCGCGCCTTCCTCAACCTCGTCGACCTCGGCGTGCCCTTCCCGCGCGACCGCCATGGACAGTACGTCGGCTACCAGACCGACCACGATCCGCGGCAGCGCGCCACCTCGACCGGCCCCTACACGAGCCGCGACATGTGCCGCGCGCTGATCGCCGAGCTGCGGCGCCTGCGCCTGCCGATCCACGAGGGCCGCGTCGCCGTCGCGCTGCTGACCCTGCCGGACGCGATTCCCGGCGCCGCGGGCCGCTGCGCCGGCCTCCTGACCCTCGACGGCGCGGGCCGTCCCGAGATCTACCTCGCCGAGCACACCCTGCTGGCCGTCGGGGGGCCGGGCGGCCTCTACCGCGACAGCGTCTATCCCGAGGGACACACCGGCGCCATCGGCCTGGCACTCGAGGCGGGCGCCCTGGCGCGCAACCTGCCCGAGTCGCAGCATGGCCTCGCCGCGCTCCGGCCGCGCTGGAACGTCTCGGGCTCCTACCTTCAGGCGGTGCCGCGCCTGGTCAGCGCCGCCCCCGGCGGTGCGCCCGAGCCCTTCCTCCCGCAAGCCTTCGGATCGGACGCCGCAGCAGCCGACCGCCTCTTCCTCAAGGGCTACCAATGGCCCTTCGACGCGGAACGTGCCCTCGCGGGCGGCTCATCGCTGATCGACCTGCTTGTCTGGCGCGAGACCGCCGTGCGCGGCCGCCGCGTCTTCCTCGACTTCCGCCGCAATCCCGACGGCTGGGATCCCGCGCGCCTCTGCCCGGAGGCGCGCGACTACCTGGCGCGCTGCGGCGCCACCGGCGCCACCCCTTTCGAGCGCCTGCGCCAGATGAACCCCGGCGCCATCGCGCGCTTCGCGGACCAGGGCATCGATTTGTCGGCCGAGCCCGTCGAGATCGCCGTCTGCACCCAGCACAACAACGGCGGCCTGGCGGCCAACGCCTGGTGGGAGTCGGAGAACCTGGCGCATCTCTTCCCGGTCGGCGAGGTCAACGGCTCGCACGGGCTGCGCCGTCCCGGCGGCGCAGCGCTCAACAGCGGACAGGTGGGGGGCCAGCGCGCCGCGGAGTTCATCGCGGCGCGGGGCGCCGGCTGGACGCTCGACCGGCGCGCGGCGCGCCAGGCGGCGCGGGAGCGGCTGGAGGAACTGGCCGACTGGCTGGCGACGGGCAGGAGCCGGGCCGGGAGCGGCTGGCGCGACGAGCGCGCGGCGCTGCAGGCGCGCATGAGCCGCGCCGGGGCGATGCTGCGCGACGCCGCGGTACTGGAGGAGGCCGTCGCCGAGGCGCGCGGGCAGATGGAACGCCTCGGGCAGCAGGGCTGCCGGTGGGAGGGGGAGGGCGAGCGGGCCGAGGCCCTGCGCACGCGCATGCTCAGCCTGACGCACCGGGTCTATCTCGAGGCGATCGCCTTCGCCGTGGCGCAGGGGGTCGGCAGCCGCGGGTCGGCGTTGGTGCTCAGTCCCGGCGGCGCCGCGCTGCCCGCCGGGCTCGTGGCCTGGCGTCCGCTGCCGGAGAATCCCGCGTTCCGGAGTCAGGTGCAGATCACGCGCTGGACGGCCGACGGCGGCGTGTTCAACGCCTGGCAGCCGTGCCGGCCAATTCCCGCGGGCGACACCTGGTTCGAGACCGCCTGGGCGGCGTACCGCGACGGCCGCATCTACGGGCCGGAGACCTGACCGGCCAGCCTACCGCGGCAGGAATCAGGTTCCACAAGACCCGCTATTGGGGTTCTTCAAGGGTCAGTTCATCCAGCGAGGGGTGGAGGGTGACGTGCGGCAGGGGCTCGGCGGCGGCGCGCAGGCCCCGGAAGAGCACCGCCCGGGCGGCGAACTGATTCTGTCCGTCGTCGGCCAGCCGCCAGCGACAGACCTCGAGCCGCCAGGGCTGGGTGCGGTCGCCGCCCAGCGTGGTGGCGCCCTCGCGCGAGAAGAGCACCAACGCAATGACGGTCTCCGTCGGAGCGCCGTTTGTCGAGACACCCAGCAGTTCGCGACGGTCAAAGAAGTCGCGCAGATCGCGCGTAAGCGCCGCCTCGACGCGCGCGCGCAGGGCGGGCGTCGAGGCCTCGCGCCAGGCGACATCGATCGCCGTGCCCTCGCGCACGGCCCAGACGCAGCCGGTGCCGGCGATGTCGCAGTCGAAACGCCCGTCGGACAGCCGTTTCACGGGCATGGCCGCGGTGGCCGGTAGGGCCGTGATCAGCGCGAGTTGCGCATCGTGTCCGCGGCTAGCCGCAAGGGACACGCGCACGGTGCGCCGTCCCGGCAGCGCCGGCGATGCGAGGATCAACCGGGAGGGGTAGCGTACGTCCGACAGCGCCTCGCCGGGCTGGCCGCGCAGCTTGCGCCGCACGACAATCTTGCGCGTCTCCGCGCCCTGTTCGAGATAGAAGACGGTGGTCAGTAAGTGGCCCGTGGCCGTGCTGCCGTCCGCCAGGGTGACGGTACAGTCGAGCTCGATCGTCGGGTACGGCTCGCCGGTCTCCTCGCGGGCAGTCTGTCCAGCCTCCAGGAAGCGCCAGGCGCGTTCCATGCGCTGCGTGGCCGGATGCCAGCCGAGCGCGGCGACCTGTTCGAGGGGCCACTGCCAGAGGCGCCGGCCGTCATGTAAGCGCAGGTCGCCCTGTCCCGAGAGTTGCAGGCGGCCATCCCAGCAGTCGCCGTCGGACCACAAGACCTGGTCGGCGCGCGCGGGCGCGGAGGCCGCCAGCAGGACGGCCAGCAACCAGGCTGCGCCCCGCCTAGAACCTTCCCTCATGCATCCGCAGCACTTTCGCCGCACTGGTTTCTCCGTTACGGCGTGCCGCACGGCTGTCTGCCGCCGGCGCCGCGTTCCCGCGGCCTTCAGGCGGCTGGAGGAGGCGGCAGAAGATGCTCGCTGAGAAGCTCGCACAGTGGATCCGTGCCCGGGTCGCAGAAGCCGAGGTGGTTGTGGCGGCGCCATCCCTCGGCGAAGATGCAACGTCCCGAGCGCGCCCCCATCTCGCGGCAGAGATCCTGCATGGTCTGCAGGTAGGCGTTCATGGCCTGGCTCGCGTCGAGCCAGGCCTGCTGGCTCTTGTGTTCCGCCAGCGCCTCGGTCTTCTCCTCGATGACGGAGCCGATGTCGATGAAGAAGTCCGGCTCGCAGAAGCGGTTGAGCGCGTCGCGGTGCCCGTGCGGCTGGGCGTGGTAGACCGTGACCGGGCGGTCGATGGCCGGGCGCTGCGGCGTGACCGGAAAGTTGGGCATGCCGCGGCAGAAGGCCCCCATCACCGCCAGGCGGCAGGCGTTGGTGTGGTCCTCCATGTAGTCGAAGGGCGACGGCACCAGGAGGATGTCCGGCGCGACCTCGCGGATGACCGAGGCCATGCGCGCGAGCAGCGGCTTGTCGTAGAAAACCTCGACATCGACGGCGACCGGCGTGTGAAAGACGGCGCCGAGCCGCCGGGCCGCGTTGCGCGCCTCCTGCGTCCGGACGCGCACCGTTGTCTCGGCATCCATGACGGCCGAGCCGCAGGAGCCGTTGGCCACGTTCATGTAGTGCAGCTCGCATCCCGCGCGCCCGAGGAGGATGAAGGTTCCGGCCATGCCGAACTCGATGTCGTCCGGATGCGCCCCGATCGCCAGCACGCAATGGCGCATGTCAGTGCATCTCCACGCCGCAGGTGCCGAAGCCCGGCCGCAGGAAGCTGAACCGGACATCGGGGTGGTCGGCCAGGAGCGACATCGGCACGGCGGCATCGGGCAGCCGCTTGCCGATCATCAGGGCGGTTAGGCGCATGCCGAAGGGGTTGTCGTGGTGGCCGGGGTGCCAGATGGAGACTGTTCCGGCGCGCCAGGTCTCGGCGGGGCCGACGGTCATCGCCTGATGGGGGACGTTCTGCACGGTGCCGCCGCCCGAGGTCCGGGCATTCTGCATGAGGGTCATCGGATGCAGGTCGACGAGGCGCGTGCCGAGCCGGCGGTAGACTTCGGGGGAAGGCGGGGCGTCGACATAGGCGCCTTCGCGCTTCGGCGGATCGTTGAAGGCCCAGTGCTTGACCTCGCCCTGTCCGCCCTGCATCAGGACGCAGCGGGCCGCGTCCCAGCTCTTGACGTAGGGAGCGGTGTCGACGCCGGGAAAGTGGATCTGGCCTGCGGGCATGCGCAGTTCGGGTCGGATGCGGTCGAAGCACAGCTCGTAGGCCGTGCGCGCGAAGCCGAGCGGGAAGTCGCGCGATACCGCGCGGCCGCCGACTACCCACTCGTCCATGCCCCAGTAGTGGCAGTGGTGCAGGCGGAGGCCAAGGGCGTTGACGAGCTGTGCCACAAGCGGCAGTTGCTCCGTGGGGCCGATCGGCCCGCAGAGTCCGGCGGGCTTCTCGGGCGTCGCCTGCTTCCAGGCCTCGATGTACTCGAGCGCCTCGGCCAGGTAGAACTCCTGCGCCGTGTCGTAGAAACGCACCTGGAAGCCCGGGCGCGACAGGTTGAGCACATCCTTTTCCGTCAGGCGCGCGGCCTCGTCAAGCAGTTCCCTGTCCAAGGTGGTGTAGTCCCACCAGCCAGGCGCAACCTTGCTGATCGCTCGCATCGAATACTCCGTTGAAGGTTTGAGGAAACCGGGCGGCAACCGCCCGCAGGCAATGCCGAGACTATATCAGATGCCGCGGGCGGGAAAAAGCGGGAAAACTCAGGACTTGTCCGCCGTTGTGGTCTGTGCTATAAAAGGGGTCTATTTCGGTCTCGAATGTTAGTCTTTTGAAGACAATACGATTCCTAGCCGCTGTATTCATGCTTATCGGTGGACTTGCATGGTCCGCCGAGGAAGCCGTTTGTGTCGACGCGGAGGAGGCGGATCCGCCGGCAGAGACGGACGAACCGGTTGACACGGACGAGCCGCTCCCGCAGCCGCAATCCGCGCAGGAGGTGCTGCAGGGTACACTGGCGCGCCTACCGGCAGAGACGGTCTCCCTCGAGGGACAGCTTATCGTGCGCCGCCAGCGCGGCGTCGTCCTGCGCGAGGCCGGGTTCGTGGTAGAACTCGCCTGGGGCGAGGATCCGCCGCGGGCCTGCTACCGCCTGTTGGACACCTTCGGCCGGGAACGCGAGAACCTGACCGTCCTGCGGCGCCCCGACGGCACGTCGGATCTCGTCTGGCGCGACGCGGCGGGCGCCGTCCGCGCGACGCCCCCTTCCCTCGCCGGCCTAGTCCAGGAGACCGACCTCGCCTGGATGGATCTCACCCTCGCCTTCCTATGGTGGCCCGACGCCCGTCTGGACGGCGAGGCCGACTTCCGCGGCAGCAAGTGCGACATCGTCCGGGTCAAGCCCCCGGAACCGCTGCCGGGGTGCGGCGCGGTACGCCTCTGGGTGGATCGCCGTTTGCGCTTCCTGCGGCAGGCCGAGCAGATCGACGAGTCGGGACAACGCGTGCGCCGGATGTGGGTCAGCAGCGTCGGCAAGATCGGCGATCGATGGATGATCCGCAACCTGGAGGTCGAACGTCCGGGCAGCGGGCAGCGGACCAAGCTGCATGTGGAGCGCCTCACAACCCCGTGATGAATGCGCTCGCAACCATCGCGGAGGGTGCGATCCTGCTCCTGCTCCTGGCGCTTTCGGCATTCTTCTCCAGCGCCGAGACGGCTTTCTTCTCGCTCAACGCCCTCCAGGTACAGCGGATCAAGGACCGCCATCCCCGGCACGCACCCTGGATCGGCGCGCAAATCCGCCAGCCGGCGCGGCTGCTCTCCACGCTGCTGATCGGCAACACGCTGGTCAACATCGCCATTTCCAGCCTGGGCTTCGCGATCATCGACGCCATTCCCGTCGTCAGCCGCTACAGCGCCCTAATCGCCATCCCCTTGATGACGATCATCCTCCTGATCTTCGGCGAGGTGGCCCCCAAGCGCTACGCCATCGCGCATGCCGAGCGCCTCGTCCAGCTCTACAGCCCGGCCATCCGCGTCTGGATGGTCGTGCTGCGTCCGCTCGGACGCTTCCTCGCCGCCCTGACGACACGCGTCGAGCGTTCGCTGAAGCCCGAGCCCAGGTCGCTCACGGACGAGGAACTGCTGACCGCCGTCGAACTCGGGGCCGAGACCGGCGTGCTCGACGAGGAGGAGCGCTCGATGGTCGACGGCATCATGCGCCTCTCCGAGATGACGGCCAGCGACGTGATGACCCCGCGCGTCGACATCGAGGGACTCGATCTGGAGGACACGCCGGCCGAACACCTGGAGGCCGCCCGTCGCACGCACTACCACTACCTGCCCGTCTACCGCGAGACACCCGACGCCATCGAGGGCTTTCTCGATGTCCCCCGCTACCTGCTCGATCCCGAGCACAACCTCCGCCAGGCGACCTTCGCCGCCCTTTTCGTCCCCGAGACGATCGCCCTGGACGACCTGCTCATCACCCTGCAGCGCAACCACCTCCACATCGCCTGCGTGCTGGACGAGTTCGGCGGCACGGCCGGCCTGATCAGCCGGGGCGACATCCTGGAGACGATCACCGGCGAGATCCTGCTCGGCTCCGAGCAGGAGGCGCCCGAGATCCAGCCGCTGGCCGAGAACCGCTGGCTGATCGACGGCAGCACCAGCCTCGACGAGATCAACCACGAACTGGACATCGAGCTGGACGCCGAGGGCGTCGACCGCATCGGCGGCTGGGTCACCGCCCAGGCGGGCCGCTTCCTGCGCGCGGGCGAGGCCGTCGAGGCGCAGGGATGCCGCGTGCAGGTCCGCCGCCTGCGCAAGTTGCGCATCGAGCAGGTGATCCTGGAGCGCCTGCCGCGTCCCACGCCCGACCAGTATGCGGACGCCGACGACGGCGGGAACCCGCCCGGTGACGGCCGCGTCAACCGCTTCGCGGAGGAGGACACCCGATGATCCTCCTCGAACTCGCCCTGATTCTCGCCTGCCTCTGCGGCTCGGCCTTCTTTTCCGGCATCGAGACCGGCATCATCTCCATCGACCGCCTGCGGCTCATGCACCGCGCGCGCAACGGCTCCGCATCCGCGCGCATCATAGAGGGCTTCCTGCGCCAGAGCGACCGTCTGCTGGGCACGACGCTCGTGGGCAACAACATCGTCAACACCGTCATTGCCACCCTGGCCGCCGCTCTGGCCCAGGCACGCTGGGGCGCCAACGGGCAGGCCGCCGCCGGCGTCGTGGCGGCCATTGCCGTGCTGGTCTTCGGCGAGTATCTGCCCAAGGCCTGGTTCTCGAGCCGTCCGCTCGAGCGCTGCCTGCCCTTCGCGCGCGCGCTGCGGGCGGCCGAAGTGCTGCTCAAGCCGCTCGCCGCCTTCGTGATGCGCGTCACGCAGTGGACACTGCCGACGCGCGGCGGCGCCAAGCGCACCCCGTTCGTCACGCGCGAGCACCTGCACCTGCTGACGCGCGACAGCGAGGCCGGCGGTCAGATCTCAACCTTCGAGCGCCTCATGATCGGCCGCGTCCTCGACCTGCAGGTCAAGACCGCCGCGGAAATCATGACCCCCCTCGGCAAGGTGGCCTGCGTTCGCGCGCCGGCGACCCTTGCCGATGCCGTCGCCTGCGTGCGGAACCGCGGGCACA
>CAYRPP010000059.1:0-8518 GCA_964426115.1 uncultured Lentisphaerales bacterium
CGGCTGGACCATGGCCTACCTGGTCGTCACCGGGCTGCTCTACAGCCGGCAGGGGCCGACGACGCGGCTCTATCCTCTGCTGGTCGCCGGCGCCATAGTCGCGGGCGCGATAGACATCCTGCTCTACCTGCGTCTGCCCGACCCGCCAAACGCCATTGTCCGCGACCGCGATCTCTGGCACAACTTGGTCGAGCCGGCGCGCGACCCGCTCTTCAAGCGCTTCATCGCCTACGCCTGCTTCTGGGAGATGGCGCTGCAGTTCGGCTCCGTCTTCCTGATCGTCTACAGCCTCAAGATCCTCAAGCTGCCGCCCTACCTTGTGATGCTCTACTGGACGCTGCAGGGGATCGGCAACGCGATCGCATCCGGGTTCTGGGGCAGGATGGCCGACCGCTTCGGTCACCGGCCGGTGCTCCGGATCTGCATAGGTTACAAGCCGATGCTCTTCCTTGGCTTCCTGCTGGTGACGCCGCACAACATGTACTGGCTGATCCCGCTCCTGCTCTTCCCCGACGGCCTGGTCAACGCGGGGTATGGACTGGCCAACCAGGGGTACCTGCTGACCATGTCGCCGCAGCGCAACCGCTCGATGTTCATTGCCGCGCAGACGGGTTTGGCGGGCATCTGCGGCGGCCTGAGCGTCATCGTCAGCGGGGCGCTGCTCGAACGGATGGCGGGGTTCTCCGTCAGTTTCTGGGGCCGCACGTGGATCAACTACCACATCATCTTCGCCGTCTGCGCGCTCTTGCGCATGGCCACGCAGATCTTTGCCGCCCGCATCCACGAACCGGGGGCGGTAGGCACGCTGGCGCTGGTCCGCAGCCTGCTGGACGAGTCGCCGCTGCGGTCACTCCATTTTCCCGTCGGCCTATTCCGGCGGTGGAAACCCTTTGCCGAGGCCGATAGCGACGCGGAAACTCCGGATCAGTAACGCGCCAGCGGCATGTGGGCCGGCTCGGTCGTGCACTGGCTGGGATCGAGGTGGCGGACGGTCGGTCCGACGTAGATCTGCCGCGGGCGCTGCAGCTTGAAGCGCGGATCCTCGTGCGCCTCCTTCCAGTTGGCGATCCAGCCGGGGAGGCGCCCCAGGGCGAACATGACGGTGAACATGGTCTTGGGAATGCCGATGGCGCGGTAGATGATGCCGCTGTAGAAGTCGACGTTCGGGTAGAGGTTGCGGGAGACGAAGAACTCGTCGTGCAGGGCCAGTTCCTCAAGCTCGAGCGCGAGATCCATGAGCGGATCCTTGATATTGAGCGCCTTGAGCACACGGTAACAGGTCTCCTTGATCACCGTGGCGCGCGGGTCGTAATGCTTGTAGACGCGGTGACCGAATCCGTAGAGCAACTCCTGCCCCTTGGAGTTCTTGACCTGCTCGATGCGCTGCCGCGGCGTGATCCCGCGCACCATCATATCCTCGAGCATCTCGATCGCCATCTGGTTGGCGCCGCCATGCAGCGGCCCCCAGAGCGCGCAGATGCCGGCCGAGACGGCGGCGTAGAGATTCACCCGCGCGCTGCCGACCAACCGCACGGCGGCCGTCGAGCAGTTCTGCTCGTGGTCGGCGTGCAGGATCAGGAGAACGCTGAGCGCCTGGACGATGACCGGGTCGATCTCGTAGGGATGCACCGGCGAGTGGAACATCATGTTCAGGAAGTTGGCGCAGTAGCTCAGGTCGTGCCGCGGGTAGACGAAGGGTTCGCCAACCGACTTCTTGTAGGAGAAGGCCGCGATCGTACGCAATTTCGAGAGCAGGCGCGTCGCCGCGATGTTGATCGCCTCCTCGCCCTCGTCGCCCTTGTGCTGCGACAGTTCCGGGTAGAAGGCCGAGAGCGAGACCACCATGGCGGAGAGGATGGCCATGGGGTGGGCGCGGTCGGGGAAGCGGTAGAAGAAGTGGCGCATGTCCTCGTGGAACATCGAGTGCCGGTTCAGCAGCAGCGACCACTCCTCCCGCTCCTGCTCGTCCGGCAGCTTGCCGTTGATCAGCAGGTAGGCGACCTCGACGAAGCGCGACTTCGCGGCCAGTTCCTCGATCGGGTAGCCGCGGTAGCGCAGGATGCCCTTCTCGCCGTCCAGGTAGGTGATGGCGCTGGCGCACGAGCCCGTGTTGAGGTAGCCGTAGTCGAGGGTGATCGCCCCGGTCTGTTTGCGCAGGCTCGAGATGTCGATCGCCATCTCCTGCTCGCTGCCCTCGACGACGGGCAGGGTGTAGGTCTTGTCCCCGAGGGCCAGGGTGGCAATGCCCTTGGGGGTCATTTGGGCGCTGGGTTCTTTCACGGGGCGGCCTTCAATTTGCGGATCGCGTCATGCAGGTTGGCAAAGAGGGTATCGAGCTGCTCCAGCGGCACGCTCGAGAAGGCGAGCCGCAGCAGGCCGGCGAGGACGATCGTCCCGGTCTGGTACTCGGCGATGAGGCGCTGCCGCACCGTCTCGGCCTCGACACCGAGGGGCTTCACGCACATGAAGTAGCCCGAGTTGAAAGGCATCGCCGTGAAGGAGTCCCGGTATTCGGGATGCTCCCGCAGGATCCGGCGGATGCGCCGGTAACGGGCCTCCAGCGTGGCGAGCTTGGCGGCCTTCTGCGCGGTGTAGTCGGGGTGCGCGTAGGCCTGGACCAGCAGATGCTGGCCGACGTTGTTGCCGCTGGAGATAGTGGCGCGCACGAATCCGGCGGTCTTGGCCTCGAGGGCTTTGAAGTGCGCCGCCGTGCCGCCTTTGATGCCGAAGGTGATGAAGCCCACTCGCAGGCCCCACACGTAGTCCTCCTTCGTGGGGCCGTCGAGCTTGACCGTCAGGAGGTTCGGGTGCAGGTTGGCCAGCAGCGCGAAGAGCGACTCGCGGAAGATGCCCTTCTCGTAGACCAGTCCGAAATAAGCATCGTCCAGAATGACCACCAGCCGCTTGCCGGCCTCCGCCGCGCGCAGCAGGAGGTCGCGGATTTCCATCGCCTCCGCCTCGGTGGCCGTGTAGCCCGTCGGATTGTTCGGGAAGTTGAGCAGGATTACCTTCTTGTCGCCCGCGGCGAGCACGAGTCGTTCCAGCCCCTTCACGTTGAAGTGCCGTCCGCGGAAGGTCTTGAAGGTCTTGAGGAGGGCGTTGCAGCTTTCCTCGAAGATCAGCTCGTAGTTGTCCCAGTAGAGGTCGGGAAGGATCAGCTTCTCGTTCGGATCGAGGAAGAGCTGCCCGGCGACATAGAGCGCATGAGTCAGCGCATGGGTCACGACTGGCAGGCTGTGCGTCTGGCCGGCCAGCGAGGGATTTTTCCGCGCCAGCATCACGCTCCATTGCTCCCGCAGGGCGGGAATGCCGAAGCTGGGCGCATAGAGGAACGCCGCCGGAGGCACCTGCACCATGCTCTCAAGGCACTCCATGCAAAGCGGCGAGCCGTCATTCTCAAAGGCCGTGCCGATCGTGGCGTTGATCCGCGTCTGCTTCGCCTCAGCGCTCTGCCCGAGAATGCCCTGGAAGGGGAAGAAGGCCCGCAACCCCTTGCGCGAGAGGAGCGAAGCGATGACGCTGCCCCCCGACGCCAGATCGGCATTCAGCGCCTGGGCCAGCGGTTGGATCGGTTTTGACATATGGCTTCCGGGAAAAAAGAAATTAAAGTTAAGCTTATTATTTCCTATCCCGTGGGTCAAGGGCAATCGGGTGGCAAACCGAAAACTGCCGTGTCTTTTCATTGACTTAACCATCCTGCTGTGCAATAATTATTGTGTTGGAAACTGGTTTCGTCATAGTTTGAAGACGTGGCAATGCAAGATGCCATGAAGCATGCTGTCACAAGCTTGAACCATCGGCTCGGCCCGGTGCTTGCGGTTCTTTTGCTGGCCGGCGTGGACGAAGCATGTTGCGAGGAGCCAGGTGTTCCGGACCACGGGAGTGCAGCGCTTGTCGTGGTGCTCGACAACAACTATCCTCCCTACATCTTCCTTGACGAGCATGGCGCCATGCGCGGCATCCTGCCGGACCAGTGGGCGCTGTGGTCGAAGAAGACCGGAAGGCGGGTCGAGCTTCGGCCGATGGAGTGGGCCGCGGCCCAGAGTGCCATGCGGGCGGGGCTGGCGGACGTGATCGACACGATGTTCCTTACCGCGGAACGCCGCAAATATCTGGCCTTTACCAAGCCATACGCCACCATTCGTGTACCTGTATACGCGCACAGGAGTCTGGGCGGCATCGGCGATGCAGACGGGCTAAAGGGCTTCCTGATCGGCGTCAAGGCCGGCGATGCCGTCGTCGAGCACCTGCAACGCGAGGGGATCGACACGCTCAGGGAGTTTTCCGGCTACGAGGAGATCATCGTCGCCGCCAAGCGCGGCGAGATCAAGGTCTTCTCGGTGGACGAGCCGGCGGCCGAATACTATCTTTACAAGCATGGGATCGCGCGCGAATTCAACCAGTTGTTCGTGCTCTATACCGGGGAGTTCCACCGGGCGGTCGCGCGGCAGCGCAAGGAACTGCTGCACGAGATACAGGACGGCTTTGACCGGATCTCGTCGCGGGAAGACCGGGCCATCCGGCGCAAGTGGATGGGTTCCACCTTTCTTCTGAAGGGTTTCCTGCAGCAATGGGCCCCCTGGCTGGCGGGCCTGTGCGCCGCCATGCTGCTGCTGGCAGCCGGCAACGTGTTCCTCGGGCAGCGCGTCCGCGCCAAGACCGCGGAACTGCGCCGGGCACTGGCGGATGTGCGGCAGAGCCTGGCGGCCCGCATGCGTTCCGAGGAGGAGAAGGCCGCCATGCAGCGGCAGCTCGCTAACGTCCAGAAACTCGAGTCGCTCGGCCGCCTGGCCGGCACCGTCGCCCACGATTTCAACAACATGCTTCAGGCGATTCTCGGCTATTCCGAACTGGCGCTCCGACAGCTTCCCGCCGACCACCCTCTTCACGACATCATCGCGGAGATCCGCAAGTCGGCCCTGCGCTCGTCGACCCTCACCGGGCAGCTCCAGGCGTTCGCGCGCCGGCAGCCCGTGTCGCCACGTCCGGTCGACATCAACGCGGCGATCGGAGGCATGTCAAGCCTGCTGCGCCGCCTGCTGGGCAGCGGCATAACTCTGGAATGGAGCCCCGAGCCCGAACTGGGCGCCGTCATGCTCGATCCGGGGCAGATCGACCAGATCGTCGCCAACCTCTGCATCAACGCGCGCGACGCCCTGGCGGGCTCGGGCACCATCAGGATCGAGGCCCGCAATGTCCGCCTGACGGACGAGGATGCCGCCCGCATGACGGACCGCGTGTCCGGCGACTGCGTACAGATCACGATCCGCGACAACGGCACCGGCATACCGCCGGAAATCAGGGACCGGATTTTCGACCCCTTCTTCACCACCAAGCCGCCCGACAAGGGAACCGGGCTGGGGCTGGCCATTGTTTATGCCATCGTCCGGCAGAATGGCGGCGGCATCAACGTGGAGAGCGAACCGGGCCAGGGCGCCGCCTTCCACATCTTCCTGCCGCGATGCGGCGACACGCCATGCGCCGAACCGCCGCCCGACGCGCTGGAGCCGCAAGGAACCCGCAAGACGATCCTACTGGTCGACGACGAGGAGGGCGTCCTGCTGACCACCCGCCACATGCTCGAGGGACTCGGCTACCGGGTGCATCCCGCGGGCCGGCCCGGCGAGGCGCTCCAGATCCTTGACCGGCATGCCGCGGATATCGACCTGCTGCTGACCGACGTTGTGATGCCGGACATGAGCGGCACGGAAATGGCCCGGCAGATGCAGCTCCGGCAGCCCGGCCTGCGCTGCCTCTTCATGACCGGCCAGTCCTACGATCTGTCCGACGAGCAGGCTTCCGTCCTGGCCTCCGGCGCCTGGCTGTCCAAGCCCTTCTCCAGCCAGACCCTCGCGCGGCACGTGAGGGAGGCCTTGACGAAAGCCTGAAACCGCGTATCCTATTGCCGTTCCGCTCCGGGCCGCGCGCCGCCGCCCGCAGTGCGACAGCACCATGCCCAAGACGTCACATCCCGGGCGCACCATGCGCATCGACATCCCGCCGCCGGCCGCCACACGCCCGCGCACCGCGCCCGCGCGCTCCGCACCGGCCACCGACGCCGCGCCGTTCGTCGCGCGGCGCGCGGCGCGCGCCAACCGCGACACGCCCTACGACAAGCTGCTGGCCAGCGTCTACGACGCCGTCCTGATCACCGACCGCGCAGGCACCATCCTCGACTTCAACGGCCGCGCGCTGGAGTTCTTCCTAACCGACGAACAGCACCTCCTCGGCCGCCCGGTAATCGACTGCATCTCCGGGGCCGACGCCGGCCTGCTGGACAAGATCCGGCAGAATCTCGACGGCTACCGGTACACGGTTGTCGAGGCCTACTGCTCGCGCGCCGACGGCACGGCGTTCCCCGCCGAGATCGCCATCAACGCCATAGATCTCGATGCCGATGGCCAGCTCTGCTTCTTCGTCCGCGACATCACCGAGCGCACGCGCGCCCAGCAGGATCTGCGCAACGCGGTCGAGCGGCTCGAGGCCCTCGACCGCGCGCGGCTCGAGTTCGTTTCCAACGTCTCTCACGAGCTGCGCACGCCCCTGACCTCGATGATCTACGCGGTCAAGAACATGCAGCGCGGCGTGGCCGGCCCACTGCCGGAGAAGGCTTTGCAGTACCTCGACCGGCTGAACGCCGACTGCCGGCGCCTGCTGAGCACCGTCAACGACATCCTCGACCTGCGCCAGATCGAGAACCGCACCCTCACGCTCAACCGCTCGCGCGTCCCGCTGGCGCGGCTCGTCGAGGTCGGGGTCGACGCGCTGCGCGTGCAGGCCGACGAGAAGCGCATCTTTATGGTTCTGTGCAAGCCGGCCTGGACGGGCTTCGTCCTCTGCGACACACATCGTCTGGAACGCGTGATCCTCAACATCGTAGGCAACGCCATCAAGTTCACGCCGGAAGGCGGTTCGATCTCCATCGACATCGAGCCCGGCGCCGCCGCATCCGGCCAGATCGTCGTCCGCGTGCGCGACACCGGCATCGGCATACCGCCCGAGGCGCTTGACCGGATCGCCGTGCGCTACTTCAAGGTCGGCGACCAGCCGACCGGTTCGGGCCTCGGACTGGCGATCTCGCGCGAGCTGATCGAGCTGCACGGCGGCAAGCTGCAGATCGAGAGCCCTGTACCGGGAAGCGACCGCGGCACGCAGGTCAGCGTGATCCTGCCATTGGCCCGGCCGCCGCGCGCGCTGATCGTGTCGGCCGAGCCCGGGCTGCTGGAGCAGATCCAGCGCGTCTGCGCGGAACAGGGCCTGCCGGCCGACCGCTGCCAGGACGTGCGGTCCATGGACCAGGCGTGCCGCCAGGATCCGCCCGATCTGCTTATCATCGACCAGAACCTGCCCGGCACCACCGGCATGGATCTGATCCTGCAGATCCGCAATGACCGCCGCATGGGCCGCCTGCCAGTCATCCTGGTAGCCGACGAAGCTCTGCCGCGCCCGCTGCTCGACATGTTGCGCGCCTTCCAGATCCCGCTGGTTCCGAAGCCGCTCAGGGAACAGGTGCTGGTCGGCGCGATCAATATCCTCTTCTACGACCGCACCCTGATCACGGATCGCCAACCCGGCACGCCGCGTCAACTTTCTGCCACCACCGCCACCACTGCGCCACCGCCTATAACCCGGACCATAATATGAACAGAACCCTTGCTATCCGCGGCAACGAATTCATCCAGGACGGACGACCCGTCCAACTGCTCTCCGGCGCGATGCATTACTTCCGCGTTGTGCCTGAGTACTGGCGCGACCGGCTCCTCAAGCTGCGCGCCATGGGACTCAACACAGTCGAGACCTATGTCGCCTGGAACCTCCACGAGCCACGGCCGGGCCGTTTCGATTTCTCCGGGCGCCTCGACCTGCCCGCCTTTGTCCGGCTGGCGGACGAACTGGGACTCAACGTCATCGTGCGCCCGGGCCCCTACATCTGCGCCGAATGGGACCTGGGCGGGCTGCCCGCCTGGCTGCTCCGCGACCCCACGCTGCAACTACGCTGCGCCTGCAAGCCGTTCCTCAAGGCCGTCGACCGCTTCCTGGACGCGCTCATGACGCCTCTGGCGCCGCTGATGGCCACCCGCGGCGGACCCATCGTGGCCCTGCAGGTCGAGAACGAATACGGCAGCTACGGCAACGACAAGGCCTATTTGCGCCACCTCGCGGACGGCCTGCGCCGCCGGGGCGGCGACGTCCTGCTGTTCACCTCGGACGGGCCCGGCGACCTCATGCTGCAGGGTGGCACGCTGCCAGACATCTTCAAGGTCGTCAACTTCGGCTCGCGCGCCGCGGAGGCCTTCGCCAAGCTGCGCCAGCACCAGCCCGAAGGCCCGCTGATGTGCGGCGAGTTCTGGTGCGGCTGGTTCGACCACTGGGGCGAGGAGGCCCAACACCACACGCGGCAGCCGGAGGAGGTCGCCCGGGAGCTCGAGACCATGCTCGCCGCCAAGGCCTCCGTCAACTTCTACATGTTCCACGGCGGCACCAACTTCGGCTTCATGGCCGGCGCCAACTACACCGA